>JAOZNZ010000558.1 GCA_029933535.1 bacterium
TCTGACGGAAGGAAATCAGCATATTGGGTTATCAGGGTTACATCATCAAAAGTCAATGCGGTTTTGCCGATATTTTTCATCAACTTATCAACTTTAGCGTTTAGAGTTGTTTTTTTATAACTTTTTGCCATTTTAAGATTTTTATTTTATTTAATTATTATTCGTGATTTTATTTCGTGATAAAAAGGTTCTTTTTTAAGTAGCTCTTCTAAATTATGATCTTTCGATAGTGCCGCGTTAATTTTATTTACCGCTTCGTCAACTTCACCCAATTTAACTTGAACGATCCCAATATGATATTCCATTTCCGGGTCAGGTTCCCCACCTTCCTGTTTCAACAATTTTTCAGCTTTTTTTAAATATCTCAGCGCTGTTTTGTATTTTCCAAGTTTATAATACGAGTAAGCAAGGGTGTCTACCGTAAAACTTTTCTGCCTGAGTTGAACTGCACTTTGAGCAAGTTCATATGCTTCACCAATATTTTTATTTTGTAAAAGCAAAATATATGCAAGATTATTTAAAGCATTATAGTTTTGCTGATTAAGACGTATTGCCCGCCGGTAATATTCAATTGCTTTGTCGTCATTTCCTAAAGAGTTGTAAACATAACCGATAGTTCTAAACAGTTCGTCATTATTTTCATTGACGGTAACAAGCATTAAAAGATTAGTCAAAGCGCGTGCAATTTGTTTATTTTCAATTTGTGCAAAGGCGAGAGAGTATCTCCAAACATCATTTGAAGCATTTTTCTCAACACATCTTTCATATTTGTGAACAGCATTTGATATATTATCAATTTGGAGCCACATTTCTGCGATTTGAAAACAATTTGACGCGGATTCCGGCGCATTATTTTCAAATTCTAAAACTGTTTTTGCAAGCTGATTTGTCATATCACTGTCAATCATCATAGCAATAAGCATTTGTTTATAAAGCCATGAATCCGGTTTTTTCGAAATCAGTTTTTTTACATTCGGAATTCCGAAATCAAAATCTCCGGTTTCTTTTTCCAGCCATACCAACGTCTCAAGAAGGTCTGCATCATTGGTTGAAGAACAAATAATTCGATATGTTTTAATAAGATTGGTATAATCACTAAGTTGTGAATAACAACCCGCCATATTTAATAACAGATTAACATTGCGATTGTCATTCCGCACACGATTATACCAATATAATGCTTTCTCCGGTCGGTTACTGTTCTGAAAAAAGTCGCCTCGTAATCTGTAAAAAGAGTCGGCAGTCTTTTCCCTTGCTGCTAAAATAATAAACAGCATAATAATGGAAATTAAAATTATATAAAGTATATTTTTTTTCATTCAGTTCAAAGCCGGTAGTTCGGTATTCGGTATTCGGTATTCGGTGTTTGCAAAGCACCCGGCGTATGCTGGGCGGTGTCAGGTGTCAGGGTTCAGGTGTCAGGTGTCAGGTGTCAGGGTTCAGGGTTCAGGGTTCAGTAACTATTAACTATTAACTATTAACTATTAACTTCTTTAAGTGCTTTCGCTCCAATATCCCATCGGAAATGCATCCGGTCAAAATGAATCTTTTCTACAGCCTTATAAACTGTTTCTATCGCGGAGGAAAGATCATTTCCCAAAGCTGTAACTCCAAGTACTCGACCGCCATTAGTTACAAGTTCACCGTGCCGTGTATCAGTACCGGAATGAAAAACGATTACGTCATTATTTTCTTCAGCATTTTCAATTCCTGAAACAGGCAAGTGTTTATGGTATTTTCCGGGATAACCACCTGAAGCCAGAACAACGCAAATTGCAGGACGAGGATCCCATTTTAATTCAATTGAACTCAGCTTCCCGTTAGCAGTAGCAAGGCACAAATCCACAAAGTCAGTTTTTAATCTCAGAAGAACAGCTTGAGTTTCCGGATCGCCGAAACGAACATTAAATTCAAGAACGGAAATTTGGCCGTCTTTTATCATCAGTCCCGCGTAAAGCACGCCGCGAAAATCTATTTTTTCTTTTCGTAAACCTTCAAGCGCCGGCTGCAGGACTTTTCTGTTTACTTGTTCCATAATTGCCGATGTAACTACCGGTGCGGGTGAATAAGCGCCCATTCCGCCGGTATTAGGTCCCTGGTCATCGTCATAAACCGCTTTATGATCCTGTGAAGGTTCAAGCGCAATAATAGTCTTTCCGTCGGTAAGGGCAAGAATAGATGCTTCTTCACCATAAAGCATATCTTCAATCAGTAATAGTTTTCCGGCATCACCGAACGCTTTATCTTCCATTACCAATTTAACGGCCTGTTTTGCTTCCTCAACTGTCTGACATACCATCACACCTTTTCCTGCGGCAAGTCCGTCAGCTTTTACGACGAGCGGAGCTCCCTTTTTATCGATATAAGCTAAAGCTTTTTCCTGATCATCAAAGCATTCAAAATCCGCGGTAGGAATTCCGTATTTTCTCATAAATTCCTTTGCAAAAATTTTTGAGCCTTCAAGTTGAGCTCCTTTTTTATCAGGACCGAATATTTGTAAATTTCTATTATGGAATTCATTAACAATTCCTGCACAAAGCGGTACCTCAGGTCCAACAATTGTTAAACCAACATTGTTTTCTGAAGCAAACTTCGCGAGACCCGGATAATCATCCGGAGGCACGGGAACAGGTTCGCATATTGTAAGTATTCCCGCATTACCGGGAGTGCAGAAAATCTTTTTTACACGAATTGACTGTTTCACTTTATAAGCAATTGTATGTTCGCGTCCGCCACCACCGATAATTAAAACATTCATAGTTGTTAATGGTTAATAGTTAATAGTTATTAGTTAATAGTTA
>JAOZNZ010000559.1 GCA_029933535.1 bacterium
TCCGTAAAAAAACAAAAGATTTCTTATTAATTTATAATAATATTAGATGAAGACGGTTTACATGACACAACAGCACAATGGATAATTTTAGAGCTTTCTTAGCATATAGTGGCAAAACAACAGCAAATCATTATAGATATTAATGTTTTATTGTGCTACAATTAGAATAATAATAATAATAGTAAGAAAAACCATTTCAATGATTAATAAAGAACATAAATTCTTATGAAAGTAATTCTTACAATCCTGACTGTTTGTTTACTTTTGTTTGCTTGCTCCGATTTGAGCAATTTAAAAGAACAAAATCAAACAGTAAGTTTCGTTTCGCTCTTAAACGAAATGACGGATTTCTATGAACTTATGCTGACACCCGAACCTAATTACAAATGTGTTCAGTTCTCAAGTTATGACAGAAGATCAACAAATCCAAATATTAAAAGCGAATCGAATTGGTTTGCAAATTCAGACATTGGAAACTTCATTCGCGTAGAAACAAACAATGGTAGAATTGAGTATGTAATGGCAGATGTTGACGGTCCCGGTGCGGTTGTTAGAATTTGGTCGGCAAATTCTCCGGGAACCATCAGAATTTACTTAGATAATTCACCTGAACCGGAAATTGAAATTTCAATGAAGAAATGGCTTTCCGGAGAAGATAAACGGTTTCCTCCCCCAATTGCCGGCGCACGCGGAATAGGCAAAAACTCTTACATCCCAATCCCGTTTGCGAAGCATTGCAAGATAACTTCAAGCGCGAGAATGGTATATTATCACGTGAACTGCCGTGTTTACAAAGAAAGTGTCAATGTTGAAACCTTTTCTCTGAAGCAGCTTGAAGAGAACTCCCGACTTATAAAAAAAGCTGCCGAAATTCTTAAAAATCCTGAAAAATTATTGCTTAATCCGAAAGATCACAATACTTTATCGGCTACAAATATCCTACAACCGGGAAGTTCATTTTCTTTCTCGTCGGACAGCAGTAAAAACAATGAGGTTATTTACAACTTCGAATGCAAAATTTTAAAAGGAGATTTAGAAAATTCTTTGCGCGGATGCTTGCTCGAAGTAACTTTTGATAATATGAAAGAACCGGCTATCATCTCGCCGCTAGGCGATTTCTTCGCGACAGCACCCGGGCTTAACAAATTCAAATCCCTGCCCCTCGGCGTTCTTGACGACGGAACTATGTATTGCCATTTCTTAATGCCTTTCAAAAAGAAATGCAGTTTTAAATTTACGAATACGACTTCTAATAAAATTTCTTTGACTTATAATATCTTGCTTGCGCCATATAACTGGACAGAACGTTCACAATACTTTTTCGCGAAATGGCGCGCGTGGTTCGATTTCCCGACGCGTCCGCAAGTCGATTTAAATTTATTCAGCTGCAAAGGAAAAGGAAAATATATCGGAAATATGTTTCAAATAAGCAATCCGGTCCCAAATTGGTGGGGCGAAGGCGATGAAAAAGTTTACATTGACGGCGAAAAGTTTCCAAGCATTTTCGGGACAGGAACAGAAGATTATTACGGCTACGCCTATTGCTGGTGTGAACCTTTCTCTCATGCTTATCATAACCAGGTCCGCGTTGACGGTCCGGCAAATTTCGGTCATTCCTGCGTATCCCGATTTCACTTCCTTGACGCTTTTACTTTTGACAAGTCAATAAAATTTGACTTTGAACTCTGGCATCACGCTGATACAAAAGTTTCCATCGCTTCAACTATTTATTGGTATGGTGATAAAAATTGCAAAGATAATTTTTCGGATATTAAAAAAGAGCAGTTGATTATATCAAAACTTCCGAAAATGAAAAAAATACCCGGTGCAATTGAAGGCGAAAAAATGAAAGTTATAAAAATGTCATCCGGAAAAATTTCAACATCTTTAACAGGTAGTAATTCTATTGATGAACAAAGAGCGCAGAATGACGGATCAATCTTATATCCTTGTTTAATGGCAGGATGGCAATGCACATCCCGAAGTGAAGGACATGCTTTATGGTGGATTGATTTTAACAAAGGTGACGAACTAGTACTTCAATTTTCGTCTGACCAATCCGGTACAAATGAAGTTCTTTATTCAGGAACTCAGGGCAGAATTTTCGGTGATTTTGACATATATATAAACGGCGAGCCGGCTGAAAAGCCTTTAAATTTATTTGCAAAAAAAGTTTTACCGGTAGGCGAAAAAAATCTCGGAAAGTTTTTAATTAAAAAAGGTAAAAATGAAATTAAAATAGTTTCAAAAGAAAAGAAAAAGAAAAATATACTCTTTGTTCTTGATTACATTAAACTACAAAAAGTAAATTAAAATCTTAACTTAACTCAAAACAAAGGAGAAACTTTATGGGAAAAAATTAGTCGAACAAATAAACATCCAAAATACGTAAAACGGGATGTTATAACCGAATCTGTCAGTCTTATTTGACAGAATCTAAATTAAATTAAGGAGATGTTATGAAAATATTATTTTTAAAACTTAAAAATTTATTGATTTGTGCTCTGATGATAGCTTTTATCACCACTTTCTGCTCAGCTGAACTTCAAATCTTAGATACTTATGACAACTGTCCGGGAGGAAATATTAATGACGGAATTGCTAATGCCGGAAGACAGGAGGGAACTCTTGCTACGATGGACTATGCAGGCGATGGAAATTCCACTTCTACTACTTATATTGTAAGTGACAAAGCGGAATTAACCGAAGGATTTCTTATCAGAGGTCATAATGCGTGTTATATTTCACCGAATCACAATTTCAATGATATCGGAAAAAATTTCACTGTAGAAGTTGACG
>JAOZNZ010000560.1 GCA_029933535.1 bacterium
CGTTTTTCGGCATAACGCATTTCCCTATTTCCTGAAATATATCGCATCCGTCACCGTGGCATTTTTTCCCGATTTGCGTTACTTCCAATATAACATCCCCAAAGAAGAATTTATCAAGAATAGAAACATCTGACAAATTGATACCTTCTACAGTAATATTTTCAGCGAATTCACCCCATTTAAATGTTCGACCGACCTTAACGCCGAATTCTTCAATACTTTCTTTTGAAAGTAAACTGATTTGGCGATGCCAATTACCGGCATGAGCATCACCAACAATACCTTTTTCATTTAGTGAGATTAGCTCAACCGGACATTTAATATCCCCTTTATCATTTGAAATGTTTACTGATACAACTTTAATATTCATTTTAATTTCCTTTTATTTAATGGTTTTAGTTTTTTCAGTTAAAGTAATCCCGCAAATTTCCATATTTTTATCTACCGCTTTGCACATGTCATAAATTGTAAGCAAAGCTACCGATACGGCAGTCAATGCTTCCATTTCAACACCTGTTTGTCCTGTACATTTTACTTCGCTTTTAATATTAATTCCGTCTTCAACTATTTCGGAATAAACACGAACATTTGATAAAACCAAAAGATGACAAAGAGGAATAAGTTCAAAAGTCTTTTTGGCTGCCTGAACGCCTGCAAGTTCCGCTGTTACCAGAACATTACCTTTTTTCATATTATTTTCACTAATTAATTTGATTGTTTCTTTATTTAATTTGATGAAACCTTTTGCTTTAGCAATACGATGTGAAGATGGTTTGTCACTAACATCAACCATTGCCGGCCTGTTATTATTAATATGAGTTAATTCCATTTTATTCTCCTAAATTATAAAATTAATTTTCCAATGATTTAGTCGCCGGATTTGATATCCTGTCTTTGCCATTATATAAATTAAATCTTCCACTTCTCGCAAAAGCTGCCAGCGCAACATTTCCTTTTTTGGCGAGATCAATTCCATGTGAAGTCGGAGCTGAACGCGAAACAAGAAGTGGAATTCGCAGATGCCAGGCTTTGATAACTATTTCGCTGGATAGCCTTCCGGTGCAAACTGCAAAACAACTTTCAACATCAATATTGTTCTTTAGTAAGCAGTAACCAACAATTTTATCAAACGCGTTATGTCTTCCGATATCATCTGCCCGAACAATTATGTTTCCATTTTTGCCGCAAAGCGCAACGGAATGAGCTCCTCCTGTTTCACGAAAAAGTTGCGACGCGTGTTGCAGTTCGGTAGCAGCAGAAATAATTGCCGAAGCAGAAAAAGTTGTGAAGGGGCCTGTTAAAGGAACAATATCATCGGTAGAAATAACCTGAAGCCCCGCACCGCATCCGCTGGTCACATACTTCTTAACAGCTTCGGATTGTGTTGAAACTTCAGGATTGAGAACAATTTGGACAGCGTTGATCGCCTCGCTGAATTCGCAGACCAAAATGTCCTTCGCCGTTTGGATAATGCCGTTACTCAATAAATAACCGCAAACAAGTTCTTTTTCCATTCCCGGCAGGCAACTGATGATAGCAATTTCTTTACAATTGCAGATAATATGAATCATTTTTTCTGAAATTACAGAATCCTCTTTGACAGAGCAGTTACCATTTTTGTCAAAGTGTTGGATTTTATATTTTATCAGTTGGTTCATTTTTTAATTTACCTCAATATATTTTGCGGAAGTGGCTTTAAAATTAATCCATACTATGTCTTCCAATTTCAACTCCATTTTTTCCAAAGAATTCTTTGTAATTAACGCAGAAATAGTTACCCCAATATCAATCGTAACTTCTATACCTAATCTTGCCGGTTCTATATCAATGATTTTACCCGGGAAGCGGTTTTTAGCGCTTGACTCGAAACAACTTTTTGAAATTGTAATATCTTCACTTTTTAAAATTAAATTGCCTGTCCCGGCATTTGCATTTGTCGCAATGTAAAATTCAATACTATTGGTTTTGAAAATTCCTAAAGTCACACTTTCTTTTTTTAGTTCTCCATTGTAAAAATTTCTTATTCCTATAAAATTCGCTACAAAAGCAGACTTAGGATGATGAAAAATATTGTCAGGTGTGTCTGTCTGACTAATACTGCTTCGCTCTAATATCGCAATCTTTGCCGCGAGAGCAATAGCTTCTTCATAATCATGAGTAACGTGTATAATTGTTTGACCTGCCTGATTTATTTTCCGCAGCAAGGAACGCATTTGTGATTTCGCCTGGATATCAAGTGATGATAATGGTTCGTCAAGCAACAATATTTCAGGCTCCGAAACCAGTGTTCTGGCTAGCGCAACTCTTTGTGCTTCACCTAATGATAAAGTGCCAGGCATTCTGTTTAACAAATGTTCAACACCTAATTGTGCGGCAATTTCCGAAATTTTCATTTTGGTATCCGCGGATTTTAATTTTTTACATTTTAAAGAGTATTCAATATTTTTCCTGACATTCAAATGAGGGAATAATGCCTGGTCCTGGTAAACTAATCCAACGTCTCTTTTTTGAATTGGGACGTGAGAAACATCTTTATTATTTAAAATAATCGAACCTGTTTTTTGATGAAGTAATCCTGCTAAAATTTCAAGAAGAACAGATTTTCCTATTCCCGATTCGCCTAAAATAACAAAATATTCTCCTCGCCGGACATCGAAAGAGATGTCTTTTAGTTTAAACGCGCCAAGGGCAATTGATATATTTTTAATTTCTAACATTTTATATCACTACTGTCCGGTGAAATTTTATAAATTTATTATTGTTTTGTTTATAATATTATTTTTTTTACACTAAGAAACT
>JAOZNZ010000561.1 GCA_029933535.1 bacterium
CAATGTATTCTGCAACAAACATTATACAATTGCTTGAAAAACAATTGGAAGAAGCAAAAAAATATCCCGATCCATTTAAAATGAAAACATTTAAGAGGTTTTGATTATGTTTACAAAAAAATTAATTACAAGTTAATTAAATTACATATAGTATATGGTGTTTTTTCTAATACAAATGAAGCTCATAAAGCAATTATATACCAGGTGAAAACTATTGCTGAAGTTATGAGGCCTGAACCACAGTTTGAATCTGAACTAATTCAAGTTCATGATGAAACATATTTTGTAACAGATGGAACCACAATTATTTTCAGAAGCAAGAACACATGTGTGTGTATTGGTTGCTATCATGGTAAGAATGAAAAAGAAGAAAGAGAAACAACAATAAAATTTGCTAATCAGATAATTGAAAAAATTGAGAAAATTGAATGATTATAATGGTCTGATAAATTACACCCTTATACATTGTTGTCCGAAATCTGAAAGATTTCGGAAATAGTGAATTAAAGTCACTGCCATCCCATAGACTTTAAATCAACAGTTGAATTGCCCATAAATGCTACATTTTATATACAGTTTTTCAGAAAGCAATATTTGATTTTAATTGTTTTGTCAATAATTGTTTTGTCAATAAATTTAATTTTTTAATTTTTTGAATTTATCAGGCTACTTACGGAATAATCGTTCTGCTGTGCCCTGCGGATGCCGGGGTCATTAAATTTTAATTATTTTGACAAAACAATTTACGACAAAACAATCTTTTAAATACAAAAATGTATTTTTCTGCGGGATGATAGCGAATTAAAGTTTGATTGTTTTAAAACTTTGACGCCTTCTGATTTCTTAAAAAAATGGAGAGAGTAAAATGTCAAAACCAAGCGTTTTAACAATTAGAGTACCAAATAATTTAAAACAGCGAATTGAAATCACAGCCAAAGAGCAGGGGGTTTCAATAAATCAATTAGCTATGTATATGCTTACTCGTGAGATTTCTTCATTTGAAGCCGGAAACAAAATTTTATCTTACTGGCACGAAATTGATAAAAATAAAATATTTGACGACTTTGATTCCGTTATGCAAAAAGTAAAAAAACGGAAAGTTCCAAAATGGGATTCCGTTTAACTATGATGTAGGTGCGGCAATTCGCAGAACGATTAAATAAAATTAATGCTCAATACCAAATGACGGAATACTCCATCTTGCTATCCGTGAAAGTTCGAGAATATCTTCCGGCATATTTGCCCGGTCGTAGATTCGTGTATTCCAATTACTACCGTCAGGAACGCTAACTAACACCCGTCGTGATTTAGGTGGGCGTTTTGGTTCCGATGGCAGCGAACTGAGTATTTTATCAAGCTTACGAGCATTAATATTATCAATCTTCGGGAAGCCGCTCCCTTTAGATCCTCGACACGAAAAACTAAAGTATGCGATTTCGTTACTTACTGATACATAACAACCAGTCACCCGTTTACAGCCTTCCGTGAAATACATAAGAGACAGTTTTATTCTCGTTTTGCATTCATTAGTGATATTAAAATAGCTTGCTTGATCGCGCGGAGTGTAATAGCTTGAATAATCTGCATATCGTCTGCCGACATTGTAATTTTTGTATAGTTCACCGGCTAAGCTTGCGAATAATAATATAGCGATAAAAATAGCTAACAAAACTAAAACAATTTTTCTGATAGTTTTCATTGTGAGTATTTATTTAATAAACAATGTGTTATGCCTTATCACCAGGCGTTGCCGATGCAAAAATTCCTTCCGTGTCGGCCCTGGTCTCCTCTGCCTTTCTTTAATTGAATCATTGTATAAATTCATAAGAAGCTGCAGGCGATTTGATTTGAAGAATCGCTCATCGATTTCACCGATAGCTTCCAGATCGTGTATACTGAGTTTATCAACCTGTATATTCTCACCCAAATTCATTTCCTCATATTCTGCCTTAATAGGTAACTCGGCTTCCTGAGACGTTGTAAAGGCTTCTGCATGGAATCCCACCTTTTTGTAGAGCCCTATTGCTAACGGTACCGCACCCAGTCTAAATGTGAGAACATGCTTATTTTCGCGCAGATAGTCAATTACTACTCTGATAAGTTTAGCGGCAAGTCCCATTCCCCTGACTTCTTTCGCGACAATGATATTGCCGATCCAGGCTTGATTACCGTAATTGGTAGTAAAGATGCTCCCTATGATGCGACCGTCTTTATGGAGTGTAAAACAATCCTGATTCAGGTTTAAATACCTCTTGAGTTCATGGTAATCGTAGTAGTACCACCCCTCTTTATTCATCAACTCAATTATTCCGTCTATATGCTCTTCGCGTAAACGTAAAACTTTCACTCCGGGTGTATTTATGGTAAGTTCTTTCATGATTTATAAAATTCATTTTTGTGCATTTCGTAGAAAACTTGTTGGCAAAAAGAATACAACTCCGGGTTACTCGAAATGGTGTAGACAAATCAATCGTTACTATTTGTCGACATTAATCAACCAAAAATGTTGAATGAAATTAGATTATGCCTGAAAAGTACGTGCTTTGGACTCCAAAGCACTTGTTTAGCAAGAATTTTGATGTAAAATTTCAGCAACATTATTTTTACTTAGCAGTCATTTCGGGTCGAAATGACGTACCTGATTAACAAAATCCCCCTCGCCCACTTTAAAAAAGGGGGAATCGCTTTAGTTCAAAATTCAAATTTTACATTCATCAATTGTTTCTTTCAAAGCAGAGGCATCAGGATTTTTAATTATTTCCACTTTGCCTATTGATGTAGGAAGCACAAAATTCA
>JAOZNZ010000562.1 GCA_029933535.1 bacterium
GTTAGAGTTCCGCAAAAAAGCTAAATTCTTAATCGCTTTCGGTGATTGCGCCATCTTCGGTAATTTACCGGCAATGCGTAATGCTTTTACAGTAAAAGAATGTCTTGAAGAGGCTTTTCTTGATACCGAATCTACCGTTAATCCAAGCGGGAAAATTCCTACAGGCGAAGATGTACCTAAATTACTTCCTAAAGTGCTTACGGTTCCTCAGGTTGTTAAAACTGATTATAATCTACCCGGCTGTCCGCCGGATGCGGATGCTATTTGGTTTCTGCTTACAGAACTACTTGCAGGCAGAGTGCCTGAACCGACGGAAATTCCGTATAAAGACTTTAAATATGATTGATAATGGGAATTACATACATAACAGCTGAAGTAAAAAATAAAAACAAGAAATGCTTCGTTAAATTTCTCGTTGACAGTGGAGCTACTTATTCTGTTTTACCTGAAAATGTGTGGAATGACCTTAAACTTAAACCTAAAAGAGAAGTTGTACTTACTCTCGCAGACGGTGACGAAATTAAAAGAGATGTTTCTGAATGCTTCATCTCAATGCCGCAAGGCGAAGGACATTCGCCTGTGATTCTTGGAAAAGGTGACGATAAACCTCTACTTGGAGCGGTAACTTTAGAAAATCTCGGATTAGTGCTTAATCCGCTTAACAGAACATTAAAACCGATGAAGATGCTTTTGGCATAGCGATTTGCAATTAGTGCAGATAAATGGTATAATGGTGTTTGAATACTTAAATAAACAAGTCTCCTAACGAAGTAACATGTACTCATGGTCATTTCGAACTCTCAACTCTCAAGTGAATATTAATTGAAAACAGAGGATAGCTGGCTAATACATAAATGTCACGGAGCGTAGCGGAGCAAATGGGCATACATCAGAACAAAGAACGAACTACTAACTTAATTAATAAATCTAAAATCATAAATCTAAAATATAAACATTATGTCAAAAAAAATTGAAATAAATCCGGTAACAAGAGTTGAAGGTCATGGGAAAGTGACTATCCATCTTGATGACAGCGGCGCTGTAGAAGACGCACGTCTTCATATTGTAGAATTCCGTGGTTTTGAAAAATTTGTTCAGGGCCGACCTTTCTGGGAAATGCCGACTCTTTCACAGCGTATGTGTGGAATTTGTCCGGTTAGCCATCATCTGGCAGCTGCAAAAACATGTGACGCCATCTTTAGTTCTCAAGTTCCTGCAGGTGCTGATAAAATTAGAAGAATGATGCACAATGGTCAGGTTCTACAATCTCACGCACTGCATTTTTTCCATCTTTGTGCAGCTGACTTTTTGCTTGGCTTTGATTCAGACCCTGCGTCAAGAAATGTTATCGGACTTATTAATGCCGATCCTGAACTCGCGCTCAAAGCGGTTAGGCTGCGTAAATTTGGTCAGGAAGTTATTCAGTTTACAGGTGGTAAAAAAATTCATCCGACCGGTGCAATTGCCGGTGGAGTAAACGCACCTGTTACTGATGAAGCCAGAAAATACATGCGTGAAAACGTTGATCAAATTATTCAATGGGGAATTGAAGGTGTTGAAATTTGTCTTAACTATTATAAAGAAAATGTAGATCTTTTTAATACTTTTGCTTCTTTTGATACAGGTTATATGGGCTCAGTAAACGAAAAAGGCGAACTGCAGCTTTATGACGGCACTCTTCGCGGTATCGATGCAAATGGACAAATCGTTTTCGATCAGCTCCCTTACGCAAATTACTTAGATGAAATCAATGAAGCGGTTGAAGACTGGTCTTATATGAAATTCCCATTCTTTAAAAAACTCGGTTATCCGGAAGGCAGTTATCGCGTTGGTCCTCTTGCGCGTTTCAACATTGCAGACAGTATTTCGACACCTGAAGCCGGGAAATACTTTGATATTTTCAAAGAAATTGCTAATGGCAAACCGGTTAAAGGTTCGTTGTTCTATCATTTCGCAAGACTTGTAGAAATGCTTCATGCTACAGAATTAATAAAAGAAGGTCTTGAGGATGACGATATCCAAAGTACCGATTTAGTTCACAAAGGTAAAATGGTTAATGAAGGCGTTGGAATTATCGAAGCGCCGCGTGGAACTCTTATTCATCATTATAAAGTTGACGATGACGGTTTGCTTGTAAGATGTAACCTTATTGTTGCAACAACTCAAAATAATGTTGGTATGAATAGTGCTGTTTCTACTATCGCAAAGTCATTCATCCAGCCGGGCAAAGAGATTACTGAAGGTATCCTGAACAGAATTGAAGTGGGTATCAGATGTTATGACCCATGCTTAAGTTGTGCAACTCATGCTGTAGGCCAGATGCCGTTATCGGTTGACGTAGTAGATAAGCAGGGGAATGTAGTTAAGCAGATTATTCGTGATTAAAAGTCGCGCCGATTTATTCCCCCTTTTTTAAAGGGGGGCAGGGGGATTTTAGCAGGCGCTTGGAGGAAATTTGCTCTATTGAGCAAATTAAATTTCAATGCGTTAGCTTTTCATTGTTTTGCTAAATTTTATTAGTTCTAAAAGAATCAATATCGAAAAAAATATATAAAGCGAAGTGGAAATTTTCCGCTTCGCTTTTTTATTTCCAGGATAAAATACATTTGCAAGCATATATCTTTAGATAAACATGTGCTTTGGTGTCCAAAGCACGTACTCTTAACATCTCTTTTTACTCTCGCCAAGGCGCAAAGATCGCAAAGTAATAAATCAACACAAATTGTCGATTATAAATCAGCATTTATTTCCATAAAATTACACTAAATTTAATTTTGATTATCGTTTTATTCT
>JAOZNZ010000069.1 GCA_029933535.1 bacterium
AAGATTAAGTGTACCGACTTTAACAATAGTATTTAAAGCTTCAGAAGAATAATATTCAAAATCGTTTCTAATTTTTGAGTCGCTGAAATAGTTGGTCATAAAAAAGCCGATTAACAAGGAAAGAAGCAGAATACTAATAATTGGCCATCTAATGAATTTCATATTAACTTCCTTGTTTTGAATTTTGGCGACATGTGGTAATGAATATTTTTTAGTATCGGGAAGAGGAAAATGAAAAGAATAAGTCCGCAAGCAATTGCGATAAACAAATTTCCCATAACCATTCCGACATTAAGATTTAAATAACAAATTACGGGTTTTGAAAGAATTTTCTGCCAGAAGATTTCGTTATAAAGAAGTATAGTTTTTCCTGTCGGTTCGAACAAATTGTGTAAGATAATTTTAAAGATATTTCCTATGATAAATCCAACAAACAAAGATGAAATGTGAGTTCTTAATATTAAGCATAAAACAAGAATAACAAGCCATACCGGACTTCCCACAAAGCAAATTCCCAGCGTGATACCCAACGCTAAACTTGCGGCGATGCGAAAAGGAGAAGAACTTCCCCATAAGAAATTAATTATTTTTAGCATGTTAACATAATGACCGATTTAACTAAATATTCAATTATCCTAACGAAGTTTTGCGTTCACATTCATACCACCTCATCCCTCTAACACACCCAGGCACTTTGCGCAACCCCTTTCCCGATGCTTCGACCGGGACATTCTGCTCGAGAGGGGATTAGGTGGGGAGTTAAAGGACTTCTGAACACCGCCCGAAATGAACCTATAGGGCGTTATTTCGTAAGCTCCGGGCGCTTCGCGAACTACGAACATCGAACATCGAACACCGCCCGAAATTCTCCGGGCGCTTCGCGAACACCGAGCTCTGACACCTGACACCTGACTTCAATAACTGCTCGCGCTTGGAAGCGCGGCTTACACCACTCACGAATCATTTTCTTCTTCGATTTGCTTGAGGATATTCTTCAAGGAGTTCAGTCATGATAGGGAATTGAGCTTGGGTAATATCATCCGTTTCCAATTTGCAGATTCCTTTACCTTCCCAAACGACAACGAATTCATCGGAATCCAAGCTAGGATCTTTAGAGAGGATACTAAGGACGGCATAATGGTAAAAGTATTTATCGTCTTTCATACCCATAAGTAAAGTTGCCGGTTTCTGACTGAGCATTTGTTCTTTTGTTATTTTATCAGAATACCAGGCGCTAAAACCTACGTCAACGATAAAATCTGCAGGTACATCCGGATCATAAATGAGTTTATACCCCAGCTCTTCAAATGCGATTTTAGCTCTGTCACAGGCACCGATGAACAACATCCAGCGATCGATATCATCACTCATAATTTCTTCTGTTATATCTTCTCCATCCGGGTCGTGGATTTTATAATTAATTCTGAAAGTTTGTTTGCCCGGAAGTTTAACGTTATCTGATTTAGTCACATGAGTATCAACAATAGAACATGAAACCAGTCCGGCAGCGATTAATACGGAAGCCAAGAAATATGATAAGAGTTTAAATTGTTTTTTTGCAAAAGTTTTCATAACAGTAGTATTTTATTACGGGGTTAAATTTTTATCTGGCAATAATTAATAAAGAAACTGACTTAGCACCTGAGCGAAGCAGCATCCGTGAGCATTCGCCGGAAGTAGCGCCTGTAGTATATACATCATCAACCAGAGCAATGTTTTTATTTTTTATATATTTAGTTTTACGAACATCAAAAGCACCACGAATATTTGATGTTCTGCTTGCAGCATTCAACTGCACTTGCGGAGTTGTTTTACGAACTCTTTGAAAAGCTGATTCCGGAATAACCGGTACATTAATTAAAGGGCTTATACTTCTGCATATTTCTCTTGCCTGGTTAAAGCCCCGCCATCTTTTACGTGTCCAGTGTAAAGGTATAGGAACGAGAATATCAAGAGATTCCGTCACGTTTTTTTTAATAATTTGTTCAGCAATAATACGAGCAAATAAATTAGATAAAAACTCCTGTCTTTCATATTTATACAGATGAATAAGCCGTTTCATTAAGCCCTGATATTCCGCTGCAGCAATCGTGATTTTAAAATTTTTATTTGGCTGAATTCTACATATTCCGCACAACTGGTTTTCGCCGTTTCTGGTTCTTATGGGTCGTGAACATTTAGGGCAATGCGGTCCATTAATAATAGGTAATGAATCAAAGCATTTACCACAAATATGTTTTTCTTTATCCGTTAAAGTTTTATCGCAAAGTAGGCATTGGGGTGGATAAAATAAATCCACCGCGGCTACAAAAGCGCGGTTAAAGAATTTTGGTATCATATATCGGCGTTACGGGTTTTAGTTGATTTTGGTGAATAAGTAAATTCTTTAATTGGAGTTTCCAGCACGGGATTTTTTTCAATTTTATTAGCTAAATCAGCAGCTTTAGTACCCGAAATTATAACTTCAAGATATTTAATAGAGGAAAAAGGTATAAAAAATATCTTGTTTAATTTGGATAACGGCCTTTGATCATATTCACCGGATGCAGTGTCCATTACTTCCTGGAAATGTCGTCCGCTAATAGTAACGCCAACAGAGTTTGTGTCGGTAACGGTTCCGCGCATAATATCGACGGGCATTTCTTTAAAGTTTCTTCTTAAAGCGATTCTGACACGTTTTTCAATAAAACTTTCATTACATTGATCATTCATAATTTTCACCTTTATAGATGTTTGTTAATTTAATTTTTTTCTTACAAGTTCTATAGAATTAGCTTTGCCGGTTGAGTCATCTATATCGATTAATGCTCCCGTAAGCCATACATTTTCTTTCGCGATTTTATACCGGTTAGGCATTCCGGTTAAAAAATGATTCATAACCGGTTCCACTTCACAACCAAGAATCGAATCGCGCGAGCCTGTCATTCCAAGGTCGGTAAGGCATGCTGTACCGTTTGAAAGGATTCTGTTATCAGCGGTTTGGACGTGAGTATGAGAGCCGCAAACTGCTGACACCTGACCATCCAGGAACCATCCCATTGCTATTTTTTCACTGGTTGCTTCGGCGTGAATATCAACGATGATAATATTTGTTTGCTGATGAATTTCTTCAAGAATCTTTTCAACAGCCTTGAATGGACAATCAACCGGTTTCATGAAAACACGGCCAATCAAATTAATAACGGCCACTTTTATGCCTGCAGCAGTTTCTACAATTGTCCAGCCAATGCCCGGAGCAGCATCGGGGTAATTCAAAGGTCGAATTATCTTTGGATTTTCCAAGGCTGCAGCGGCGCAACTTTGTTGATAAACATGATCGCCGGTGGTTATTACATCAACTCCGGAACCAAGAAGTTCATTCATTGTATCGGTAGTGATTCCTTTCCCGCCTGCCGCATTTTCAGCATTAGCGATAAACAAATCATATTTCAGTTCGTCAAGCAGAGCCGGTGCAAGAGCTTTTACAGCTTTCCTGCCTGGTCTTCCGACGATATCTCCAATAATAAGTATGCGCATATTAAATTAGTATTCAGGTTTCAGGTGTCAGGAAATTCAAATCAAAGATTTGAATTTAGTATTCATTTCATTCCTGGGTGTTCGGTTTCAGGTTTCAGAGTTCAGTATTTAATTTCGATGTTCGATGTTCAATGTTCGATGTTCCATCACTCCATTATTCCACCATTCCATTAATCCATTTAGGACGCTGGGGACAGCGTCCCTCCATCCATCAATCCATTCCGGCTTATCTTGCGTATTCGGTAACGCGTGTTTCTCTTACAACCATAACTTTAATTTCGCCCGGGAACTGCATTTCATCTGACACCCGTTTTGCGATATTTCTAGCGGTAGCAATAGCTTGATTATCAGTAATTTCATCAGCGTTGACCATAACACGAACTTCGCGGCCTGCTTGAATTGCATAAGCGCTTTGCACGCCATCGAGTTCAGTAGCGATTTTTTCAAGTTGCTCTATGCGTTTTAAGTACATATCGTAAGCTTCACTTCTGGCGCCCGGCCTTGCAGCTGAAATAGCATCCGCTGCGCTTGCCAGAACGGCGAGAACCGATCTTGGTTCCACTTCATTGTGATGAGCAGCGACAGCGTTAATGACTTCTTCAGGCATGCGTTGTCGTTTTACAATGTCAGCTCCAATTGCTGCGTGAGCCCCTTCGACTTCATGGTCAACCGCTTTTCCCAGATCGTGCAGCAGGCCGATAATTTTTGCGCGTTCAACATTTTCGTGAAGTTCTTCTGCCATTACGCTCATTATTCTTGCGACTTCCATGCTGTGATTCAAGAGATTTTGACCATAACTTGTGCGGAATCTGAGTCGGCCGATTAATTTCAGCAATTCGGGAGCTAAGCCGCTGATACCGAGTTCCAGGGCTGATTTAGCACCTGTCTCGACAATTTCTTTGTCAAGATCTTTTTTAACTTTTTTAAGGATCTCTTCAATACGTGCAGGATGAATTCTGCCATCGGCAATTAAACGTTCCAATGTTCTTCGTGCTACTTCCCGTCGAACCGGGTCGAAGCCTGAAATTACGACTGCGTTAGGTGTATCGTCAATAAGAATTTCTACACCCGTTCCATTTTCGAGTGCGCGAATATTACGCCCTTCCCGTCCGATGATTCTGCCTTTAAGATCATCGCTTGGTAATGATACTGAGCAAACGGTTGTTTCGGCGACATGGTCGGAAGCGGAGCGTTGTATTGCCTGGCTGATAATATCTTTTGCGATTCTATCTGCGTCTTCATGAGCTTCCTGCTGTTTTTTACGAATGTAAGTAGCAGCTTCATACTCAACTTCGCGTTCAAGTTTTTCCATAAGATGTTTGACAGCTTCTTCTTTACTTAATCCGGCAATTTTTTGTAAAGCCTGTTCTTCTTCTTGAACAAGTTGATGAACACGTTCACGGCTATGTTCGACTATTTGTTTTTGTCTGACCAATTTTTCTTTTTCCTGTTCGTAATCTTTTTCTCTTTGCTCGATGATGTCAACGCGTTTATCTAAATTTTCCTTTTTTTGTCCAAGCCATTGTTCTTGCTGGCGAATTTCTTTCCGTTGTTCTTTAGTTGTGCGTTCAAATTCCAAGCGAGTTTTTTGAAGTTGTTCTTTTACTTCAATTTTACCTTCGCGTATAATTGATTGTGCTTCTTTTTTTGATTTATCAATAACTTCTTTAGCGCGATTTTCAGCTGAATTGACGCTGCGTTTATTAATTAAAACTACAATAATTGCTCCAATGGCGAATCCGACGATTCCTATGCCGACTGTTAATATAAGTGTTTCCATATTACTCCTTTTTAATTATATATTTAATTTTTTTCCGCTGAAACCGTTTTTTGAGAGCGCCAGCGTTCCAGCCGGTCAGCTATTTTTGCTTCCCAACCTTCGTTAGTCGGCTCATAATATCTTCGCGTTGCCGGAAGATAATCCTGAGCGACATAATGTCCTTCATAATCATGACTATATTTATAGCCGGTATGTCCAAGTTCTTTAGCACCTTTGTGCTGTGTGCGTAAGTGTCGCGGCACTTCAAGTGTCCTGCCGCTTTGCACATCTTCCACAGCTTTGTTTAACGCAGCATAAGTCGCATTGCTTTTCGGTGAGCAAGCAAGATAAACAACTACGTGTCCAAGATTTATTCTTGCTTCCGGTAATCCTATCCTCTCAACCGCCTGAAAACAAGCAACTGCCTGTGACAAGGCAAGCGGGTCTGCGCAACCAATATCTTCGCTGGCAAAAATCACCATTCTTCGAGCAATAAATCGAGGGTCTTCACCTGCCTCAATCATCTTTGCGAGCCAGTATAATGCTGCATCAGGATCGCTTCCGCGCATTGATTTTATAAAAGCTGAAATTGTGTCATAATGCGCATCGCCTGATTTATCATAGACGATATTCTTCTTTTGAAGAGAAGCTTCAGCGTCAGCAAGAGTAAGATGCACCTTTCCGTTTCCGGCATTTGGTGCTGATGTTATCGCAAGTTCAAGTGCGACTAAAGCTACTCTGGCATCGCCGTCACATCTTGCGGCAAAAAATGTAAGAGCGTCATCATCAGCTTTAACATCGAATTTTCCTAGACCCCGCTCTTTGTCTTCAAGAGCTCTTTTCAAAAGAATAATAATTTCATCTTCATCAATTGGTTCAAACTGAAAAACTCGCGAGCGTGAAAGCAGCGCTGCGTTCAGCGCGAAAAAAGGATTTTCAGTTGTTGCGCCAATCAGAACAATTGTACCGTCTTCAACACTTGGCAGCAAAACATCCTGTTGCGATTTACTGAACCGATGAATTTCATCGAGGAACAGCACCAAGCCGTGTTGTCCGACATTCTGCAATTTATTTGATAAAGCAACTGCTTCCCGCACGTCTTTTACGCTTGCGCTTACAGCGCTTAACCGGCAAAAATGTCTTTTTGTTGCTTTAGCTACAACTTCCGCTAAAGTTGTTTTTCCACATCCGGGCGGGCCGTAAAAGATTGCCGAAGTAAGTGTGTCAGACTTTATCGCCCTGTCAAGCAAGCTATTTGGAGCGAGCAAATGTTTTTGTCCGACAATATCTTCCAAACGTTCCGGTCTCATGCGATAAGCCAGCGGCTCATGTCGACCTTTTGGGATGGATTTTTTAGAATCCGGGACCAGGTTATCAGGAGTCAGGAAGAAATTATCATTAATATTTAGTGTTTCGGTTTTCACTTTTTCATTTCCAGGAAAAGTAACCGTTAAAGTTTATTGCAGTACATTGAAACAAACTTCACAAGTTTATTGCAGTACATTGAAACAAACTTCACATTGCTAAACTATAAAACTTAAGAAAGTAACAGAAGAGAGAGGGGAATTAGATTAAATTACCCCGCGAATGCCGTCTGGTAAGACGCTGTTGGACCGTAATGAAAGGTGGGTGCCGTGACAAGCTTGTGCGCCGTCCCGCAGAAAAACACGGGCATGACTCTCCGCCTGTGCACCAGGCTCCCTTACGTCAAAATGTTGGTTCAAGATAAGTCTTAGCATAACGAACACCGCAGGGTGATTTATATTTAAAATTCCAAATAAAGATTCTTTTTTTCTTCTGTTACCGGACAATAATTTTACTATTTCAGCAAATTGATTTTCAATTCCTTTTACCGGTAGCTATATGTTTTTAAAAAGTGGCTTTTACCACTCCACTATATAATTATAATAAATAACTGATTTAAAAGCAAATTAATAAATTTTATGATTAAATGTTTACTGATAAAATATGCTTTGATTTCTTGATTGCATTTTTTGAATTGTTATGTTACAATTAAAACATAATGTGTTATAATTATAGCATTATCTAATCCCAAACCAAAATCCAAGGAGAAAAAATGAAAAAAATCCACTTAATTCTAAATGTTGTTTTTGTACTTCTTTTGTGCAATATCGTGATGGCTTATACTGTTGAACTTGACCCGCTGACTCCGCTTGACAATTATGTGAGTATCGGAGAATGGAATACAGACGATGATTTCGAGGACTGGACAACTTTTCAAACTGCTGATCCGGCAGTCTATGGAGGCAGCGTTACCGGTAGAGTTATTGGTAATGACATGAATATTTCATTAAATATTTCTTCGCTTCCGGAACCAGATGTTCGAGTTGCGAATGTTTTCACTACCGGCTCGGTGTATGAAGTACGTTTGCGTTTTGATCCCTTTACAGAAAATCAGCGTATCGACTATTTCCCTACAATGGATGGAATATTCAAAGTTCCTCCGATGCATTTTGCTAATAATGGAATTCCCGAACTGCCTGATATTCCTAATGATGGTTTATTTCATGTGTATCGCCTGACTTTCGACGCCAGTGATACGTTTTATCTTGGAAGATTGGATTCAATCAGATTTGATATACTTGCTGATTGGAACGTTTCAAATGAGACATTTGAGGTTGATTATTTCAGAATTGCTAACGTAATTACAAATGTTCCTTTTGTTAATCCGATAACTGTTGATGGTACACCGCTTCCGTTTTATACTGATTTGGCGGAATGGAATACAGATGGAGATTTTGAAGACTGGATTTTCTCCGGTATTGGAAGCTCGAACGTTTCCGGGGGAATTATGTCCGGAACACCGAGTAACGGAGACCCATGGTTCTACAAATCTGATGTTCAGGGATTGCCGCAGCCAAGTTTGGACGAAGTTCCTATTATTGAATTCCGTATTAAACAGTTATCATCCTTTACAAGTGAGATGGAAGTGTTTTTCGGCACATCGGACAATCCGGGCGCTTCCGGTAGTCGGCGTGTAATTATTCCCCAATCAGAAATACCTGTTGACGGTAATTTTCATGTTTATCAATATGATATGTCCGGTCTTCCTGATTGGAGTAGTGAGTTACAATTAATGCGAATAGATCCTTATGTTACTGATAGTGCTATTGGCAAATTATTTGAAATTGATTATATTCGTGTGGGATCGTTTGATACGCCAACAATTAATCCTTCCGCTTCTCAGGGAACTTATGCTGATAAAGTTGTTGTAAATTGGGATGAAGTTGATGGTGTTAATAAATATCAGGTGTGGCGGAATACTACAAATGATGACAGTACCGCTGCTATTAATTCACCTGAATTAACAACTAATATTTTTGAAGATACAACTGCAGTGTCTGATGTCTATTATTATTATTGGGTAAAAGCTTTTATAACAAACGAATGGGGCGATTTTGGTAATTCAGCTTTTGGATTTGCAACAACATCTACAGGACCTTATACTCCTGTAAATGTTTCTCCTGCTGATGGAGCTTTAATACCTTCTTTCCCTGTTGTGCTTGAAGCTTCTGCTTATTCAGATGAGTACGGCTGGCCGATGGAAGCTGTTCAATGGCAGTTTGATTCAGACACTAATTTTAGTCACGTGAAATGGGACAGTGGAGTTCTTTTAACAAATCTTACAACTATCGAGCCTCCAAGTTCTATTATTGGAACGCAAAATTACTGGCGTGTTCGCTACCGAAATGATCGTACAAAATGGAGTGAATGGTCATCGCCGACAATGTTTGAATTTAATGTGATTCCTGTTACAAATTCGCCTTATTATTTCTATGATACTTTTAATGTTACCGGCAGTGGAGATGTAAATGAAAATTTCTATGTTGCCGGAAGACAGTTTGGATTGGCTACTCCGCTAAATTACACTATTGAAGGTAATACAGAAATAGGCAGTGATTCATCTAATCCGGGTGAATTGATGATAGGTTTATCCAGCGGTGTTTCACCAAACTACAGTTTTACGGGATCAGGTAATTTCAAGCTTGAATTTGATGTTATACCACATAATCTTGAAGCAACAAATGACTGGGTAGGTTTAACTTTTGGGAAAAGTAACCAAAGCAGTTTATTCCCTGTAAGCCCATCGGGTGCGGGAATGGTTTTCTTCGGAAACCATAATTTCCAGGCTTTTGACGGTGAAACACTTGTAGGCGGCGGTGCGGGAGTTCCAAGTGGTGTTCCTCTTCACATTGTATTAACTGCTTCCACGGAAGCTTTTGACAATGATCCTGTGCAATATTCAGCGTTCGCCAACGGTGTTCCAATGATAGTTGACACCACTCCTAATCCGGCTTATATTTATGATGATATCGGTGGATATGATGCTAATTATATTTCTCTGTATAGTTATAATATCCCGGATGGGCCAACTAACTCAAGTTTATTTGATAATCTCAAAATTACCGAAGTCGAAAATACTGTAAATGTAACAAACTGGTTAAGCGATTCTGATATGCTTCCAATGAATCCTGCCAAAACAACTCATGCCGTAAATATAAACGGCGAATCGGTAACTATTAATGGTGTCAATTTTATTGGCACGGGAACTAATTTCGGCGGTCACGCAAATGGTTCGGCGATCTTACAGTCAAACGGATGGGAACTTATGAGTTCAGGCGGAACAGTAACTTTCCATAATGACGAAACTGTAACAAATATTGTTACCGACAGCGGAACAAAAACTCTAATGGAATATTTCGGGTACTTCAATAATGCGGCAGGATTAAGATTATCCGGTCTTACTCCTTTTTCATCAAATGTCGTTTCTATATATTCTTATGGTTGGGGAAATCCGGGCGCAGGAAGATTCCTTTACTTCTCAAGCACATCCGGCGGTTCTATAACAAATGTTGATCAGGATACTTACGGTTTAGGTTCAGGTATTATTGTTCGCTATGGTTATGTGGCTGACGGGAATGGAGAATGTACTATCGTTATTTCACCTGTTATAAGTGCAGGATGGCATCTTTCAGGTTTCTACAGCGAGGAAATCGCAGAGGTACCGGCAACGATCAGTGTCGCTGATAAACTTGACTTTGGCGAAGTTGTAGCTGGAATTCCAACTACTCTTCAACTCGAAGTTATGAATATGGGAGCCGGTGTCGTATCAGGTTCGATTAGTGGAATTGTCGCGCCGTTCAGTATGGCGGATTCATATTTTGCGATTTCGGCAGCTTCTGATATCATAAATGTAACATTTAATCCATCAGGAGAAGAAATTTACTCGGAAACTATTACATTGTCAGGTAGCGGGGGTGATGCACAGGTTGAGTTAACCGGAACCGGTGTACCGGAACCGGGAATATTATGGATTGTTGGATTGTTGGAATTATGGATTATTGGAAAACACCGCAAACGTCTAACGTCCTAACGAAGTAACACGCGAAGCGTGATCAACGTCTAACGATTATTTATTCCCGACGCCCTTTGGGGCCGGGATCTTTGCTATTGCTACGACATTTATAATTTATTATTTA
>JAOZNZ010000563.1 GCA_029933535.1 bacterium
GGTCATCTTATCCCTGTATGCAGGTTTGACAATGTGAAGACGGGGGAGTAGGCCGGCCTCAGTGAGGCCGGATTCCGGCAAAGCCGGAAAGGTATCCGAGGTCCGCGACCCGAGATCCGAGGATACGAGGTTGGCCCTGATGGAGTAAGACTCCACGGGGCGATGGAGGCTGGCCCTGATGGAGTAAGACTCCACGGGGCGACGGAGGCTGTGTAAGCCGTATTTCATGGCCGGGATCTCCGTTAAGGTTCCGGCTTTACGACTCACGACTTGACTACCCACGACTCACTGTTGAGTATTGACATATAATGCCTCTATTATTACAATATATTGAATTAATGGATTGATGGGAAGAATTAAACACTCAATAATCAACAGTAAAATGAGCAATGTAAAAGTAAAGAATTATTTCCTAACTTTATGATTGAAAATTTCTTGTTGAATATTGAATATTTAATCCGGATTAATTCCATTGTGCGAAATAAAAAAACTAAACCGAAAATATAAGCTTAATGAAAATAGTTGTTGGATATCCTCCTATAGAATCTTCTAAAGGGGTACCGTTACTGTCGCAGAACCGGCAGTTCCAGTATTTTAACGCGCCTACATACATTTATCCTATGGTTCCCGCCTATGCAGCGAGTAATTTAGCGGCTAATGGGCATGAAGTGATTTGGCTTGACGGAATTGCTGAAAAATGGAGTTATGCTGAATGGGAAAAGAAGATAATTGAAGTAAATCCTGACGCTTTTCTTTTTGAAGTTAAATGTCCGGTTATTAAAAAATGTTGGAAAATCTCACATCAACTCAAAAATGTTCTGCCGGATATGCTGCAGATATGGGTTGGAGATCATGTTACTTTTCTTCCACAGGAGACTTTTGATGAATCGCCTGTTGATTGCATAATCACGGGAGGCGACTATGATTTTCTGATCATTGATCTTTTAAATCATCTTGAGAAGGGTAGTCCACTTCCTCCCGGATTCTGGTTTCGTGAAGATCATAAACTTATTACATCTGATACAGCCGATATAATAAAAACGCAAGAAGGGAATCTTTTAAAAACTACGGGTAAAGCTCTGCTTAACCATAAGCTGGATGATCTTCCTTTTATAGACAGAGAACTTACTAAATGGGAACTTTACGCTTACGAAAACGGGAATTATAAATATACTCCGGGTACATACGTTTACAGCGGTCGCGATTGCTGGTGGAATAAGTGTACATTTTGTGTTTGGGATCATACGTTAAATCCTCCCGGGACATATCGCTCATTTTCAGTTGAAAGACATTTTGCGGAAGTAAAACATATTATTGAAAATTATCCCGTAAAAGAAATATTTGATGACGCAGGTACTATGCGGGCCGGGAAGTGGCTTAAGGAGTTTTGTGAACTTGTTATCGAACACGGATTCCAGAAAAAAATTGCTTTTGGATGCAATATGCGTTTCGACGGCCCGAATGAAGAATTATATAAGTTGATGAAGAAAGCTAATTTCAGATTTATTTTATATGGTTTGGAATCCGGAAATCAAAAAACTTTGGACAGAATTGATAAAGGACTCACTCCGGTACAAATTGAAGAAGGAGCGAGGATATGTAAGAAAGCCGGATTAGAGCCTCACATAACTGTTATGCTTGGTTATCCATGGGAAACTGTTGAAGAAGCACAGAACACGATTGATTTTGCAAAGAAGTTGTTTAAAAAAGGATATATTGACACTTTGCAGGCGACAATATGTATCCCTTATCCGGGCACACCGCTTTACCGGGACTGCAAAGAGAATGGTTGGCTTTTAACTGAAGATTATGAAGATTATGATATGAGAAAGCCGGTTATGAAATCGCAATTAACTGACGAGCAAATAATGAAAATGACGCAGCAGTTGTATAAATCATTTATAAGTCCTAAATTTATATTACGAAAAATAATAGGTATAAGGAATTGGCAGGATGTAAAATTTCTTTTTATGGCGGGAACACGGGTTATAGGCCATTTACTGGATTTTAATCCAAAGCAGGCACCGGGAAAGAAAGGGGAGTAGTCGAGTAGTGAGTAGTCGAGTAGTGAGTAGTGAGTAGTGAGTAGTCGAGTAGTGAGTAGTGGGTAGTGAGTAGTGGGAAGGTGGGAAGGGAACAGTATGCAGTATTTTGCGTCTAAATAAAAAAATTATAAACAGAACCATTAACAGCAAAACGATTAAAGAAAAGAGAATATAGAACTTTTATTGTTTTAAGAATTGTCCGGGCATACGCCGGATTCCCAATATTTTTAGTGTCTTCGTGTCTTTGTGGCAATAAAATAATATTATAAAGAGCAACAAAATCTGAAAATAAACAAAACACAGAATTATGAATATGTCAGAAAAATCTTTGATAATTATACCTACTTATAACGAAAAAGATAATGTTAAAAAAATATCCGACATTATACTTGAAAAATATCTGTCCACTGATATTTTATTCGTTGACGATGGATCGCCGGACGGAACCGGTGGAATTATCGATGGTCTTGTTTCCCAAAACGACAAGATCAATGTAATTCACCGTGCGGGAAAGCTTGGGCTTGGAACCGCTTATATTTGCGGTTTTAAATGGGCGCTAGAAAGGGATTACGAATATATTTTTGAGATGGATTGTGATTTTTCGCATGAGCCGGAATATATTGCTGATTTTCTTGAAGCGATAAAGGAAGCCGATCTGGTACTTGGATCCCGTTATACCGTAGGAGTCAGTGTAATAAACTGGACATTATATCGTTTACTGATAAGTAAGTTTGCGACATTATA
>JAOZNZ010000070.1 GCA_029933535.1 bacterium
GTGATTTTGTTATCTCGGTATTATTATTTTTTATTATCGCCACTAAGACTCTAAGACACTAAGAATGCAATTTTTTCTTCTTTGAGTCTTCGTGCCTTCGTGGCCACTTTTTTCTTAAAGAAATTTTTATTTTTAACTTTGCTAACACAATTCTATTCATTCCTTTTTGATCTGTCCCATGCTATCAATTCCTTACGGTATGACTCCATTGCCCGACACTCAAGCTGCTCATCCTCCAGCACAATCTTGCCCCGCGCATTCTTTGAGGTGCGCTGGAGTCGTTTCTCCTGCTCTGCAAAGCGATCGAGACGGCGGTCTGCTTGTGCGATTTGCTGTTTCAGGACATTGACGCGCTCTTGGACGACAGAAAGGACGACATGGTTCGTGGCAATTGCTTCCGTGTGCAACACGGTGGGGTGCTGCACAAAGAAATCGGCAGCATACCGCCTTGTCATCTTGTCCGATGAATCGATCAACACAGCGACAACCGGGGCTGCCGAAGTAATGTTGTGGTCTTTCATCACCAGAGCGTAGCGCCAAGCAAGCTCTGGGTTTCCCTGCAGTGCTCCTGCTGGAATGGCTTCTCTGAACGCATTGTAGCCGAGGCATTGTATGCCTCGGCGCCGGAGGTAATCAGGCTGGTCCTCGGACAGCCAGCCAAGGAGCAGTTTCAAGGTCCGATTATGGTCAAGTTGCCTTAGGCGTGCGGCATCACGATCCCCATAGTGGTGCACATTGGTCGTGCTCATGGAGACAAACGCCTCGTCCCATGTCCGTTGATCTGGCGGCGTCTGTTCTGCAGCAGGTGCCCCCAAGGCGATAGAGCACACCAGCACGGAAAAGATCATCTGTATTATTCTCTTTTGCATAACGTCCGAGTTGAGCAGATTGCGTATAACGAGGAGCGTTTTCGCTCCGGATGTTATGCGTAATTCCGCTGCAACGATTTGTTATATTTACGGCCAATAAACCTTTATCAAACCTGCTTTAGGAGTATTTATTAGTATTTCATTTTTCTTACTAGTAAATGTCAGCTTGTCGCCTCCTACCACAATTTCAGATAAAAGTTTTAGATCTGACACCTTTGAAACACCTAAAATTTTAGAGGTATCAATTACTTGGCTTTTTCCGTTTATTCCAAGATTGACATTTAGATCTTTGATTTTGACATTCAATTGTTGCTTAGAATCTGTCGAGCCTTTGAGGACCCAATCATTTTTTGCTCTAACTTCAAAAACCATTTTTTTGTTAGGACCCATTTCAATTGTGAATTGCTCAGCAGATTCAGGAACAAACACACTAGCCAACATTAGAGCGATAATTGTAAATACAGACATAATTCTCCTTAGGATAAAATTAGTAAATATAACGGCCGAGTTGAGCAAATTCACTCAACTCGGCCGTTGCAGGTGCGCGCAGCGCGCCTGCAACGATTGAACTGAGCAGCGGCTCAAAAAATAGGTAGCCAAGCCGTCAGCTCCAGTGATCTTGTTATTTGTTTTAATTTTTTTTCACCACGGAACATTGGGAATCCGGCGTATGTCCGGACACAGAACACACGGAAAATAAAAACTTCTCAATTTGTGATTACTTCTGTTTCCTAATTTGTTGTCTTTGTAATGCGCCCAACCATATTGTTCCAACAAAAAGAAAACTGATCAATATAGGCTCTGGTATTGCGACAATTGCAGCAATCTCAGCTTCGCTTAATGCTTCATCATATATGCGTGCATCATCTATATTACCTCTAAACCATTGAACGCTCCAGCCATCCAAATGACCAATTCCAACAGGTATAGTTGAATCTGTATTAAGTGCTGCATAAGAGACTGCCGAAACGGTCCCTGTAATCTTTCCATTGATATAAATCGAGGTGTTTGTTCCATCGTATGTTCCTGCGACATGACACCATTGATGTGTATCCAATGCTTCTGAAGATGTAACAACTCGTGCCGGAGAGGTGCTATAAGGAGCGATTGCTTCCATACGAAGATTCCCAGCCGGAGTTATTTGAAGTCGATAAGCAAATCCGCTTGCTCCCCATCCTTTTTCGGCTGAAAAGATAGGTGCGGCAGAACTATCATAACCCTCAATATAAATCCAGGCTGCTAATGTGCAGATTGCTGGTTTTAAAGGGGCATTAGGAGGATCTACATACTTGTTTTGTCCCGTATTGATAGCCGAATTATTATTACCAAAACGATCTGTTGTCCAAGTTGCACCGGAAATGGTAGCATCAAATCCGTTTCCGCTACTGTCGAAAGCTATAGTTCCAGTCCCGGTATTAAACTCATAATGAACTATCATAGATGCTTTCATGTAGAAACTTGTACAAAGAACAAACAATATTATAACTTTTTTCTTATTCATTTTGAACTCCTTTTTTTGTGTTATTCTAACGTCCGTACAGCGTGCCTGCAACACGATCGCACTGAGGCGCGGCCTTTAGGACGTCGCCTCCAGTGCTTGGTTCGGGGTTTCTTTCATCTTGTCTTAAGCAATTGTCGACGGCCCAGGAAACGGACCGCATAAATATGCTTCAGCTTCCTTTGTCTTTCCTCGTAACGGTCGAAACCCGCCTATTTGGTTTTTGTCGCCTTGAGATGTTGCCCATTTTGATGAAGGATCATATTAGTTGCGCGGCTCTTGTTGTCCTTGACGAAGGTGATTTGCGCATCGACCGTCTTGTAGAAGAACTCGGTCTCGGATTCGGGAAAGATTTCCAGAAAAGTCTGGCCGGTGAGACGGACCAGTAGCCGGTTGCCGTCACGACGAATCGTGAAGACCGCGCCTGGAGCGAGTTGGTACTCTCCCACATAGACTTCGTACAACTGTGGATCCAGTTTGACGGCCTGACGTTCTTTCGGAGGTTTATCGGAAACCTTTTTGGCGGTCTGGTCGATGCTGTTTTGATGAAGCACTAGGCTTTGCACCTTGTGATCGGCGCCTGTCGTGAACGTAATCTGGGCGTTAACGACCTTGTAGAAAAATTCGGTCTCGGACTCCGGGAAGATTTCACAGTATTGCTGACCGGTGAGCTGGGCCATCAATTTTCCACCGTCCTGCCGCAGATTGAAGAAGACGCCTGGTGCCAGTTCGTATCGTCCGACATACCGATCCAGGATCTCTGGTTTCAGACGAATCGCGACGCGTTCCTTCGCCGGCTGGACGCGCGCCAGTGGATGCTTAGGCTCAAGGAGATGAAAGCCCAGATCGTCAATGGAGTTGGCTGAGTTGGATAGCACCACTACGCCCTGCCGCTTCTTCTTATTGAAGCCGATGAATGAACGGTATCCTCCGGTTCCGCCGTTATGCCAGATGGTCTCCGTGCCGAATTTGTTCAGGATATGCCAGCACAGGCCGATCTGCATATCAGAGGAACCGGCCGCATGCCGTCGTGCCTGCGTCAGTTGCATGGCTGGCCAGAGTTTTGACCTCGCCGGGCCGAAATTGGCCGCGACGAATTTCAGCATGTCGTTTGCCGTGGAGCGCAATGCGCCCGCCCCTGCGAGTGTTGGGATGTCCCAGCTTGATACCGGCTCGCCCGCCGTGCTGTGCCCGGTCGCCAGTCGCGCCCTGAGTCCAGGCGGAAGCACGATTCGCGTGCTGGTCATACCGAGAGGCCGGCAAATGCGATTGATCACCAGGGCCTCGAAATTGGTGCCGCCCTTCAGAGCAAGGATATGTCCCAGCAATCCAGCCCCCAGGTTTGAATACTCGTAGGTCGCGCCGATGTTGCGGGTCAGTGTGTAGCCGGAAAGGAATGTATACATTTGCTTGACCGTGTAGTCGGCGTAGGGATTGTTCGTATCCCTCGGCGAAAGGTTGTCCGGTAACCGCGGGAGGCCGGAGGTGTGCGTGGCCAGATCAAGCAAGGTGATCTTGCGGCCATTCCGGCTGGGAACTTTTACTGCGGGCGGAAGATACTTTGAAATCGGGTCGTCGAGTTTCATCTCGCCCCGCTCCACTGCATCCGCCAGTAGAAGCGCGGTGAAGACTTTCGTGACGGAACCGATTTCAAAAACCGTGTCCCCATCAACCGGTCGGTTGCTGCCGCGCTTCAGCTTCCCGTAACGGATGATTCTCGCCCCTTTTTCATCCACAAGCCCGACAACAATCCCCACGCCCTGTTTGGTCGTATCAACGCGCTCGCGCAGGATAATCTCAATTTTCGAGTCATGGGGCCGATCCTCAGTGGCCTGCAAAGGGACCGCCAAAATAAGCAACAGTAGAATGTACGAACAACTTCTCATATTCATTTCCTCCCGAACGGCCGAGTTGAGCAAATTACGTATAACGCAGGAGCGCTTTGCTCCGGATGTTATGCGTAATTCTGCTCCAACGTTTTGTTGAAGGCGAGCGAGTCAGCGCGCGCCGGAAACAAATCGTTGGAATTCACTCAACTCGGCCGTTGCAGGTGCGCGCAGCGCGCCTGCAACATTTAATTTATATATATTGTACAGAATACTGAAAGATTATATCTTTTTATACATAATATTTCAACTTTAATGTATTTCTGTTTGTATTTTCGGTTTTAATTATACATTGTATGCAAAAACGGATTGTTATTTGCCCTTATCAATAATAATTTGTTTTTATTATGAACCTTTTAAAAAACAACTTTGGGCTACTAACCCAAAGCAAGAACCAGGCATGCGCCGGTCACGTGCTTTGGTTACTATATCTGCTTTTTATTCCGCTTAGAAAATTTTGATGAATTTGATTTGTTTTGCTTTTTTCTTTTCTTTGCAGCAAAAAAGGCTTGCTTTTTTTGCTCTTTCGCTTTCGCAAGTTCCCTTTTTTCTTTCGCGGTCATTGGTTTATCAGTTTGCGGGAATGGATTTTCTTTAATCACTTTTATTTTCTGATCTATTAATTTTTCAATCTCTTTTATATAAATGTTTTCTTCCGGTTCACACATTGAGATTGAATTACCTTTTTCGCCCGCTCTGCCTGACCGACCGATTCTGTGAACATACATTTCAGCTATATTTGGTATATCATAATTGATGACATATTTTAGTTTATCAATATCAATACCTCTTGCAGCGATATCCGTTGCAACCAATACTCTAAGTTCCAATGTTTTAAATTTTGTCAAAGTTTTTTGTCTATTACCTTGCGCTTTATCACCATGAATAGCAGCAGCTATAATATTTTGTTTTTTTAGATTCCGGGCTATTCTGTCAGCACCGCGTTTAGTTCTGGAAAAGACTAAGACATGATTAATTTTTTTGTCCTGAAGTATATGAAACAATAAATCTTTTTTACTTGATTTATTAGTGTAATACAGAGATTGCTGTATTGTTTCAGCTGTTGAAGATACCGGACTTACAGCGACTTTTTTAGGATTTATTAAAATTGTTCTTGAAAGATCAACAATATTCTGAGGCATTGTGGCTGAAAAAAACAAAGATTGACGCCTCTTTGGTAATTTTGTGATGATCTTTCGAATGTCATTGATGAAACCCATGTCAAGCATCCGGTCAGCTTCGTCCAGTACGAAATATTCAACGCAATTCAATTTAATGAAACCCTGGTTTATTAAATCCAGAAGTCGTCCGGGCGTTGCGACGAGAACATCGACACCTTTATGCAGAGCTCTCGTTTGCGGTCCTTGTTTCACACCTCCGAAAACGACGGTATTTTTGATTCCTGTGAACTGTCCATAAGTTGTAAAGCTTTCAGCAATTTGAATTGCCAGTTCTCGTGTAGGAGTGATTATGAGCGACTTAATTTTCTGTGGTTTGCTTTTCCGATGATGGTCAAGAAAAAGGTGCTGCAGAATTGGAATAGCAAACGCCGCTGTTTTACCTGTCCCGGTTTGAGCGCTTCCCAACACATCCATTTTATTTAGAATGAGAGGAATAGCTTTTTCCTGTATTGATGTAGGTTCAGTATAATTTTCTTTTTTTAGAGCTTTTAATATTGGCTCAATAATTTTCAGTTCTTCAAAATTCATAATTCTCCAATTTTTGTTTATATAATATTATTTTTTTGCCACTAAGGCACTAAGACACTAAGTTTTAAATCATTTGTGGCTATTTTTTATTTAATCTGTTACGATATTTTTCAATCAAACCTATTATTAGTATTTCCCGTACTCCATCGCTGTTTTGTACATGGCAACCACATTTTCCGTCGGTGAATTGTCTTGAAGAGAATGTGTCGGCGCAAAACAGTATCCCCCGCCCGGCATCATAATACCCAGTGTGCGTTTACAGTAATCAATCGTTTCCTCAACTGTCCCGGTTGCCACAGGACCTGCGGTACTAATACATCCGTGAAATGCAAGCCGCCCACCGAATTGTTTTTTAAGATATTCCGGTGACATATCTTTGGCTTCCGGCTGTAATGTGTCTACAACATGAACTCCCATCTCAATGAATTCCTCATAGGCCCAACTGCTGGATCCACAAGTATGCATTACGACAAAAAGATCATGAGCCCGTGCCAAGTCACAGTATTTTTGGTAACGAGGACGTATATGCTTCTTGAAGAGCTCCATACTGATGATAGGAGCGATTTGGGAACCCAGATCCTCCCCAAGCCAGATAAAGTCCACCTTGCCCTTTGCTGCCTCCAGAATACGTCGCGTTATCTCAATCTGAATCTCCATCCGTCGATCAGCTAAAAGTAATCCTGCCGGATCATCGGTAATGAGATCCACAAGAGTTTGTTCCATACCCCGAAGCATTCCGTTTCCGTTAATGATATCACCATACCCTCCCGACCCATTGATTGCATAATGTTCAAACAGTCTGCACCTGTCAAAGATTTCGGAGTAATCGAAATCGTCGGGATTTGGCATGGGCCAGTTAGCGACAGTCTCCTCATCGGCGTCTTGAAGCATGAAATCACAAAAATCCCAGTATCCTCCACTTTCGTGTTCAATCCAACGACAGTGGATTCCCCAATCATTCACTTTAACCCCGCGTTCAGGAATATCCTTGTGCAACTTTGCGCCGCAGTAAGTCGGAATGACCCCACGGAAATCTACTCCGAGAACCTGTCGTAATTTTTCGTCGTCATTTGGTTTGAGACTGAAATGCGCCTTAAGCCGTTGGTCAATACCGGTGTTAGCAGAATAATTAACCGGCACTCTGTCGGGTACATTGTTTTCAAATGCTGTAAGAACACGTTCTTTTGAACTCATGATTTTATTATTTTTCAAATTTCTAAGGAGCTTGTTTTGTGATTTCTTTACCATTTTTATAAACCGGATATTCAAATCCGCCATCGAAAAAATCAGTATCCGGATTTATCGGGTCATCAGTAGTATCTAAAAAATCAGCCTTCTCTGAAATAAGCTTTTTGTAGAGCTCCGGTCTGCGGTCTTTCAAATAATAATATTTTGGTGCGGGATGTGTCATACCGTAATAATCCGGAATACAATCTGCGATAAGCATGGTATTTTGTTCATGATTTGCTTCAACAATTATATCACCGTGAGGTCCGCATATAATACTATTTCCCCGATAATGCCACTGATCTTTTCCTCTTTGCTCATAACCACAGCGATTTGAGTAAGCAAAAAAGATATTATTTGCATAAGCGTTTGCAGGAATAAGTATTTTTGATATGTCGGGATAAGGAACATCACTTCTCTTTCCATCAGGAAGACGGTAATAATTATCTGCCGCAGTTGGACCGACAATAAGCTTTGCGCCATTTAGCGCAAGTATTCTCTGCAGTTCCGGGAATTCACATTCATAACAGTTAAGCACACCAACCGGGAAATAAAAAAAATTATATACAGGATATTCACTATTCCCAAAACTCCAGTTATCCCTTTCCTGCTGACCGTAGAGTTGAGTTTTTTTATAACTGTTAAGAAGTTCTCCTTTTTCATTAATTACAGCTATAGAGTCATAATAACGTATTACGTTATTAGTTTCATTCACCTTTTCTGCATAGGGAACAAAAAGGGCCATGTTATATTTTTTTGCGATTTCTTTTGCTTTTGTAATACTTGGGCCATCTTTATATTCAGCAACTTTGCGTACATCTTCAGGACTTAATGTATAACCCGGAACATATAGTTCCGGAAAAGACAAAAGCTGCACATCAAATTTTTTAGCAAGCTTCACTGCTTCCTCAAGAAGTTTCATATTATTCTCGGTTGCGCCTTCACCACAAGCCGCCTGAATTTGATAAATTCCAAGGCGAATTCCCGAACCGGGTTTTGGAACTTCATCATAAATTGAAGTTTTGTATTGAAGTTTTCTATAGCTGTTTTCAACACATTTACGATAATCAGGAGTTCCGTCACCGAAAGGAATATTTTTTTGTGAGAAACCGCTTATTGCAGAAAAGAAAACAAAAATTAATAAAACAAATTTTTTCATGTTGTCTCCATTTAATTAAACATTTTTTATTATTCTTGTTTCTACAAATATTACGTCCCTAACGGGACTAAACCTCTTCTTCCTTACATTGCGTTTTTATAAATTTGAATTATTTCCTTTTCTGTTGCTTTACGCGGATTAGTTAATCCACACGCATCCTTCATCGCATTTTCTGCTAAAATCGGCATGTCTTCTTCCTTTACACCCAGCTCTTTTAAACCTGCCGGAATACCAACATCTTCGGATAATCTTTTAATAGCTTCCAACGCTTCGTCAGCAGCTTCCATATCCGATAAACCATCCACTTCTTCACCGAGAGCAATAGCGATATCAACAAAGCGATCCGGGCAGGCAATCAAATTAAATTTTTCAACATGCGGAAGTAATACTGCATTGCAAACACCGTGAGGAAGATTATAGAAACCGCCCAATTGGTGTGCCATGGCATGTACATGTCCCAGGCCGGCATTATTAAATGCCATTCCGGCAAGAAATTCAGCATACGCCATTTTATCCCGTGCTTCCAAAGAACTGCCATTCGCCACTGCGGGACGCAGATATTGACTGATTAGTTCAATCGCTTTCATCGCAACAGAATCTGTCAACGGTGTGGCATTTATGGAAACATACGCCTCAATCGCATGAGTTAGTGCATCCATTCCGGTAGCAGCGGTTAGAAAAACCGGCATACTCAGCATTAATTCCGGATCATTGATAGATACATTGGGTGTAACATGCCAATCAACAATCGCCATTTTAACATGACGGTCAGTATCGGTAATAATTGTAAAACGGGTCATTTCACTTGCTGTTCCGGCAGTGGTGTTGATTGCAATAAAAGGAGGCATTGGTTTTTCCGACATATCCAAACCTTCATAATCTTTAATTGACCCGCCATTGGTTATAATAATTCCAACTCCTTTGGCACAATCAATGGCACTACCGCCTCCAACAGCAATAATTACATCACATTTTTCATTTTTGTAAATATCAATACCTTCTTCCACATTTTTTACTGTGGGATTTGGTTGAACGCCGTCGTAAATAACAGAATCAATTTTACTTGATTTTAATAATTGTGTTACCTTTTCAACAATACCGGTACTCATTAATGGTTTATCAGTTACCACTAATGCTTTCGAACCACCCAGAATTTTGGCTTGTTTTCCCACTTCTGCAACTGATCCGGCGCCCATCAGGTTAACGCTTGGCATAAAAAAGCTGTACATAATTAATTCCTTTTAATTTGTTATTATAACGATTGTTTATTTTTTTATCTTTTGACCAGAACACAAAACTAATTGTATGTTTTTTAATAATAATTGTCAAGAATCCATGATCCGTAATCCGAGATCCGTAATCGGAATTTAACAGAAAAATATTCAACAAGAAATGAGCAATCAAAAAAGTAAATACAAAAAAATATTCAACACGCACAGCGTGTTGCTCTTAACTTTGACATTGAATATTTCTTGTTGAATATTGAGTGTTTAATCGGTAACCCATCATGTCAAATAAAAAAACATCAATCCTATTTCCTGTGATTATTATCGCGGCGTCTTTTATCGCGTATTATAACAGTTTTTATTGCGCGTGGCATCTCGATGATTTCCATGCCATAGTGGATTATGATTATGATTCAATCAATCTTTGGCAATTAATATTATTTCGCAAACAACGTGCCCTTGGTTTTGCAACATTTTTCTTAAACTATAAGTTATGCGGCTATGAACTCTTAGGATGGCATATTGTTAATTTCACTATTCATGTCATTAATTCTCTGCTTATTTACATGATAAGCTGCCGGCTTTTTATACAAACAGAAGTTTTCGAGAATCATCCTCAAAAAAAATCTTACGGATATATTACTGCATTAGTTATTGCAATTATTTTTGCTATTCATCCGATCCAAACGTCTGCAGTTACTTATATAGTTCAAAGAATTGAGCTTCTTGGTACAATGTTTGTTTTCCTTTCATTTTATTTCTTCCTCCTTTTCCTCTCTGCAAAAAAAATATCGTCAAAAATTATCCTTACCCTTTGCGGTCTCCTTTGCATCGCTCTCGGCGCCGTTACAAAAGAAACGATTGTAGTTGCACCGGTATTGATGGGAGCTTATATAGTAATAGTTAAGTTAAAGAGTTGGAAAAGCAGGATACTGGTTATTTTATTTACAAGCATCGCCGCAATATCAATTGCTGTTTTAGCATTAGTAATGTTCAAAGCCATTTCATTCTCAAACGGCATTCATTTTTCCGCCAAACCATTTGAAATATTGTGGCGGGATGCAGGTGAAAGTCCAATTGTTTATTATTCGACACAGACGCGTGTTTTGCTTCGTTTTCTTCGCTTGTGTATTATTCCTTATGGTCAATGCGTTGAATTTTGGATAAGTCCATCAACCTCAT
>JAOZNZ010000071.1:0-1550 GCA_029933535.1 bacterium
TTTACGCTCTGTTCGGCGGACTGCGTACAGTTGCAATTTCTGATACTCTTAATGGAATTGGCTTGTTGATTGGTGGATTCCTGATAGTTTATTTCGGACTGGTAATGGTAGCAAAAGTGGGTAACGGAACCGGTATATTTGAAGGAATGCAAATATTGAAAAGTGCAGAACCGGAAAAATTTAATTCGATTGGAGGTAACACTCAGTCAGTTCCATTCTTTACAATCTTTACCGGAATTATGTTATTGAACTTTTTTTACTGGTGCACCAATCAGCAGATAATCCAGCGGACTTTTGGAGCTAAAAGCCTCGCGGAAGGGCAAAAAGGTATTCTGCTCACCGGTGGACTTAAATTGCTCGGACCTTTGTATCTCGTTATTCCCGGAATTATTGCTTTTTACCTTTACCAAAATGGAATTATTAATATTGGACTCAAACCTAATGGCGATTTGAATTCTGACGCGGCTTACGGATTGCTGGTAAGCACAGTTTTGCCGCCGTACCTAACCGGCTTTTTTGCTGCGGTAATGGTCGGCGCAATTTTAAGTTCGTTTAATTCTGCATTGAACAGTACTTGCACACTTTTCAGTCTTGGACTTTACAAAAATATTCTGAAGAAAGAAGCAAGCGAACATCAGGTCGTGAGATCAGGTAAAATATTCGGGTGGATTATCGCTGCGTCAGCTATGCTGATAGCTCCTCTATTGGCAAATACAGGCAGTATTTTCGCTTATCTGCAAAAAATGAACGGCATCTATTTTATCCCTATTTTTGCCGTCGTTATAGTCGGAATGCTGACCAAACGAGTTCCTGCAATAGCCGCCAGAGTTGCTCTCATTGCGGGATTTGTTCTTATTGGGATTGGTTATTTTGTACCGCCGTTTGATAAATTGGTAGAAGCGATGCATGAATTTCATTTTCTCGGAGCTGTATTTGCGGTTCTTATTTTAGTGATGTTAATAATCGGAAAGATTATGCCGCGGAAAGAAGATTTTGTTCAGGAAGATGTTAAAGCTGTAGATATAAATCCATGGAAATACGCCAAACTTACCGGTCTGATTTTGATAATAATAGTAATTTTAATTTACGCGAAATACGCGGATTTTTCAATATTGACCAAGTAAAATCAATTGTAACACAAGAGGCGCAAATGAATTAAAACAATTCACTATCATCTCACTGAAATATTACTGCCCACGGGACATACGGATAAACACGGAAAATATATCATTGATTATTTAATACTTCTGTGTCATTCTGTGTGTTCCGTGGGCAATTATTCTATTAGCTATTATTATTCGTGAAAGTTATTCCAATTATTACTTTTTGTCTATGAAAACCAAATTGACTACTCTTGATTTCGCTTCCTGGGGCGGACTAATGATGTTCGCGACCAGCAGTGTAATAACACCGATCTGTCTTCCTGAAATATCTAAAACCCTATCCACCTCCCTCTCGGAAGGCGGTGGAATGGAAACTGCCAGAAATTTTCTCATTTTCATAGCAATTCTTCTGGCGGGATTTGCGGCACTCAAATGGGGCAAAAAACG
>JAOZNZ010000071.1:1650-10750 GCA_029933535.1 bacterium
AAATACATGAATATCACACACGCTTTCTTTCCAATCGGAGTTATGGTTTCAGCACTCCTTTTCGGTGAACTTTTGACCCTTGGCTATTCATGGCGAGTTATGTTTCGCATTGCCGCCGCCGGTGCTCTGGCTATGGGTGTGTTTTTCAATAGCTCACGTTTTCCTGCAGCAATAGAGAGCGAACACTCAGCCTGGAAACTGGTTGCAGGCATACTTGGACTATCCGGCTTCTGGCTGTTTGCCGCGGCGATATTTTTCGGAGCCGGTGTTGAATCAGCATTCACTTTCTGGAGCAGAAGCTATGTAGAAACATATTTCAGGGATGTCCCTCGTGCAGGTGCTATCGCTGTAGTAGTTTTTGCCGGAACGATGGCTGCGGGCCGTCTTCTCGTTGCAAAGCTTTCAGAAAAGGTGAGTCTGAAAATAATAATGATATGTTCGGCGTTTCTTGGTGTAGGTGTAAGCAGTATTATTCCTTTTGCATCCAACCTTATCTGGTTTTACATTCTCATCGCATTTGCAGGCATTGCCACAGGCTGTTTTTGGCCAAGCATTCTTGCAGAAGCCGCAAATTGTTTAAAGATGAATCCTACAATGCTTTTTGTCATGCTTTCCTGTATCGGCATCATAGGATTTGGTTTGACTCCATGGGCAATGGGAGCAATCGGAGATCATGCAAGTTTGAAGATCAGTTTCTTTATCATTCCGGTTTTCTTTTTAATTCTTGTATTATTGTTTACAATAGAATGGAGAATGACAAGGAAGGCCGCGGGGTAGGGGCATCCCTTGTGGTTGCCCTATTCCGTGGTCCGTGATCCATTTTGGATTTGTGATTTGTGATTTTGGATTTCCCATCAATCCATTAATCCGTGGTCTGCGAAGCACCCGGCGTATGCCGGGCGTGGTCTGCGAATCGAGAACCCACCCAATTGACAAAAAGCATCGATAATGACATAGTATTACAATCAACCTATCAATAAAAATTATGGAAACTGTAAAAGTATCACCAAAATATCAAGTTGTGATTCCAAAAAGTCTCAGGGAATCTTTCGGCATAATATCCGGCGAAAAAATGCAAATTATTGCTTATGATAACCGGATAGAGCTTATACGTATTGGTCCTATGAAAAAGTTAAAAGGTTTCTTGAAGGGAATAAACACTAACGTTAATCGGGAAAAAGACAAAGTATGAATGTCGTTGATTCTTCAGCCTGGTTGTCATATTTTGCGGAATTGAGAAAAGTGAAATATTTCAAAAAAATATGACAGGATAAACATGATTTACATGATAACATTCAAGTTATATCCTTTCAGGATATTTTTGTTATTCGCATTAATCAAAATATCATAGCAACTAATTGCCCGATAACTGATAATTGACACATGAAACATGAATCAAATCCCCCAACCCCCTTTAAGAAAGGGGGAATAACCTTACCCGGCATACGCCGGGCGCTTCGCGAACCTTAAATCCTAAACCGTATTCGTTTTGATCATTGATTATTTGTATTTGTTATTTATTTGCTTTTTGTCTTTTGTTCTTTGTTATTTTTTGGGAACAAGAACTATCTGTGAGATAACGACATTCGGGCCTTTTGTTACTCTTGCATCAAGCCGCAGTTTTCCTGTTTTTGCCAGGTCGGCAGTAACAGGCAATCTCAACCAGACACCTTCTTTATCGTAACGCGATATCGGTCCTAAATCCGTTCCACAAAAGAATAACGCGGCACCGCGGCCTTCACTGCTAAAATCATTGAAGTGCACGTAAAAATCTCCAACGAAATCTTTCGGGCAATCTATTTCAACTATAAGATGCTGGTCGTGCCATGCGGAAACAATTCCCTGCCGCCATACTTTTCCCTGAACGGTATAATCAAAGCCTTCTTTTTTAGCAATGACTTTATCCATAGAAGTTTTCCATGAATCCGGTTTTGTTATCGGTGCGTTAACGGCAGCTTTAATATTTAATAGCGCATTGGAAGTATCTGGTTTGTCAGATCTGTTTTTTGCCTGAGGTACAGGTTTTAAAATTTTGTTAAGAGTTTTTTCATCAAGCGATTGTTCAGGATTAAATTTGTCTGATTTCATATACGACAAAAGACTGCTTAATAATTGTTTTGCTTCCCTGCGGTTTTCAATATTATTTTGAAGGTCAATAGTCGAAACTATCAATTTCCCCTTTCCTACTTTCGCTTCAAAAATCGCGGATAGTTTTTTGTTGTTGTTAAAATCAGGAACAAACTGAACTATCGGCATAAATCCAGCCGGAGCTTCGTCAATTATTAACGCTTCGGAATTTTCTAATAAATCATGCCATTGCCAGTCTGAATGAAAATCAGTAGGAAATTCCGCAAGTGCAGGGTGGTCAGGATCGCATAAAATCCCCATTGTAACGGGTTGTTTGAATAATTGGTAACTCCAGAAGACAGAATGCCAGCGGGATTTCTCCACATTTTCAAGAGTACCGGAATCAGGCAGCAAAAGAACTTTACCGCCATTTTGAAGCGCTTTTTGAGTTTTTTCGTCCCAGGTGGTTGAAATGGTGACATCCCGTAATCCGTGATCCGTGGTCCGTGATCCGTTATCGGCACTTGGATATACCCAGATTTTCCATGAGTTGGCAACGTTGCGCGGAGCTCCTGCTCCGCGATTCTTGTTAGAGTTTAAATTAATCGCGGACGAGGACGTCCGCGCGACGTCAACTTCTACAACAAGTTGCTGCGGAATTTTTATTTTATCGAGTTTGAATTCAAACTTACCGAGTTGAGTGGTTTTTCCTGTTGGAACATCTTTTTTATCGAATTTTCCTTCTTGAATAATTTTACCGGCTTTAGTTTTAATCGTCCATATAAACTGCGGCTCTTTTAAATCTTCTTTGCCATAATGAGCTACTTCCGCAGTTGCTTTGAAAGTTTCATCATTATTCCAGGTAAAGCCTCGCATACGAATAAGCGGAACAGTTTCGCTGCAGAACTCCCGGAATTTTTTCGGAGTTATCAGTCCTTTGGAATCAAGAAAGACATCAAGAATACCTATAGTTGCCATTCCGTGACCGGGATAATCCTGAATATCGAGTAATTGAAAACCTGCCGAACTTGATGTACGAAGCTGCGCTTCAACATTTTCTTTATAAATTTCTATAAGCAACGCGCCGGAAGCAAGTCGGAAAGCTTCCGCCTGGTCAAGCATTTTATGTTCCTTAAGCGTCTTTTTGAAAATGTCAAGATATCGGGGTTTAAGTGGACCTGTGTATTTTGGAATCTCTTTGAAATTAGGATACATGGCAGGCTGACCGAGTTCGTGCGCAATTAACGGACGTTTCAAATCCGCAAGCGAACTATTAAAATCTTTAAACGGATTAATTCCTCGACAAACACCTTTTTTGGTTCCAGCACCTACAAAATAATTATCAGCTTTACGATCTTTATCCGGCGGATGAGTTGTAGCGGTATAAAGATGCCGCGGATCTTTTTTCTTTAAATAATCTACAAGATAAGCCAGATATGGGTCACTGCCGTTTCCAAGTTCATTTCCCATGGACATCAGACAAAATGAGGGGTGATTTCCATAAGTATCAACAATACGATTCGCTTCAGCAAGAATAAACACGGCTCTTTTAGGAATACTTCCAACCAGACCGTGTCCGTCCCATAAAGGCGGTTCGATTTGAAACATAAATCCAAGCTCATCGGCTGCAAGGAACGCCGCTTCCGGTGGACACCAGGAATGAAAGCGAACATGATTTAATCCGTAATCTTTGTAAATATTAAGCATTCTTCGCCACTCATCAATTGTCATTGGAGGGTAACCTGTTAATGGAAAAACAGCGGAATCAGCTCTGCCGCGCAAATAAACTGTACGATCGTTTAAATCGAAATGTCTGCCGTTGGCGCGGAAGTCGCGAAGGGCGAAAGGAATTGTTTTTAAATCCCCCTCACCCCCTTTAATAAAGGGGGAATTTAATGCAACTTTTAGTTCATGCAATTTCGGAGAAAACTCGTCCCATATGGTTGGAGATTTACCGAAAGGAAGATCGGTTTCGATAACAGTTTCTTTTCCGAGGGCTGAAAAAGGAATATTTTTTACAGAAACGTCATCAGTTAAATCTTCAAGATTTATTTTCCCATCAACTTTTCCGCCTGTAATATTTCCAACAGTAACTTTTACTTTAGTAACTTTTTTCTCAAAATCAGGATATGTCTGAACCGAATCTATCCACACCTTTGGAGTTGCAATAAGATCTATTTCGCCGATAATACCGTTCCAGCAGGTTTGTGCTTCTTCGGAATGAACATGCGCCCAACGCATTCCTCCAAGAGTATGTCCGATATTTATTTTTATAGTATTGTCAACACAGATAGTTATCTCATGTTTGCCGGGAGTAAGACTATCCGTAAGGTCATAAACATGTGGTACTGAAAGGCTGTTTTGTGTTTCAATATAAATGCCGTCAACATAAACTTTAGTTTCCCACATAGCTCTTTCGAGAAAAAGAACAATTCTTTTGCCGTTCCAGTTTTCAGGAATAGTAACTTTTTTCTGATACCATGCCGGACCAATATATTTGTATTCTCGAGTTAGTTTCCCGATTTCTTTTGCGTTATTTTTGATTCCGAGTTTTTGTTCGTCAAGCGATCCCGGCAGTTTTGCTTTGTCAGGAAGTTGTTGTTTAAACCATTGTTCTTTTACTCCTAGATTGTCAGGATCAAGTTTAAAATTCCAGTCGCCTTTTAATGAAATAGTTTCTGCGCCGACAACTGCCGACATGATTGTAAAGCTTAACATGATAGTTTTTTTAAAGTGGTTCATAGTTACTAAAGTTTAAGGTTTAAAGTTTAAGGTTTAAAGTTTAAGGTGTCAGTTGTCAGGTGTCAGGTGTAAGGTGTTACCTTCTTAAATCTTAAATCGGTGTGAACGCTATAGCGTTACTTCGTTAGCCTTGTTCTTAAATCGAAATGCAACGAATTACTCATTGATCATATCGAACATCGATCAACGATTTTTGATCTCTGATTTTAGTACTTTATCATTGAAAATTTCTTGTTGAATATTGAGTGTTTTATCTTCCCCTTAATCCACCAACTCCCTCTCAATGTCTTCAAGGCTTTTTCCTTTCGTTTCAGGAAGTTTCTTAAAAATTACAATAAATCCTACAACGCAAAATCCGCCGAAAAGCCAGAACGCGCCATGAGCTCCGAGCCCGTTTATCAAATACGGAAAAGTTAAAGTAATCGTTATGCAGGCAACCCATAACCAAACAACAAACCGCCCATTGCGGCAACAAAACAAATAAGCCAAATAAATGGCATATTATAATTTACATTGTTTTCAACCGAATTTTCCGACATAGTATTTTCCTATTTTTAAAAGTTAAAAATCAAAATCACAAAATTCAAATAATAAATAATACCCCAGCATGCGCGAGGCGCTTACGCGAACTCAAAAAAAGAAAATTAAGAAAATAAAACACTATCATCCCGCAGAAAAATACATTTTTGTATTTAAAAGATTGTTTTGTCGTAAATCGTTTTGTCAAAATAATTAAAAATCAAATATTGCTTTCTGGAATTTTGAATTTGTATTTTGTTATTTATTTGTGATTTGTCTTTTGTCTTTTGTTTTTTGTTATTTTTCCTTCGGTATAAGAATTATTTGTGAAATCATTACATTCGGACCTTTTATGTTTCGCGCGTCAAGAGTTATTTTCCCGGCTTTCGCCATTTCCGGTGTAACAGTTTGCTTCAGCCAGAATCCATCTCCGTTATATTTTGCAAGTGGACCTAAATCTTTACCGCAGAAGAATAAAGCGACTGACCTGTTTTGTTCATCCCAATCATGGAAATGCACGTAAAAATTTCCGTCAAAATCTTCCGGACAATCAATTTTAATAATGAGATTTTGAGCATGCCAGGATGAACTTTTCTTATCACGCCAAACACCGCCCTGAACGGAATAATTGAATCCTTTTTCTAACGCAATGGCTTTATCGGCATCAGCAGTCCATGGTTCCGGTTTTGCAAATGGAGCGTTGACTCCCGCTCGAATATTTAAAACAGCATTTTCAATATTCTTTGGTGGATCAGCTTTTTTTGGAGTAGGCCGTAGTTCAAAGATTTTATCAAGAGTTTTTTTGTCAAGAGAATTAGGACGTTGAGGACAACGTCCCTCCAGTTGATTTGTTGGAGGGTCGCCGTCCCCGGCGACCTTATTTGTTGGTAAAAATTTTTCCGAGTTCATATAAGTAATCAAGCTGTGCAAAAGTTGTTTTGCTTCGCGCCGGTTATCAAGATCATTCCGCAGGTCAATTGAGCAGAAAAGAAGTTTTCCTTTTCTAACTTTAGCCTCAAAAATTGCAGCATATTTTTTGTTGTTATTAAAGTCAGGAACAAACTGAACAATCGGCCTGAAATCTGTCGGAGTTTCGTTTATCAAAAGCGCTTCTGATTTTTCAAGCAGGTCATGCCACTGCCAGTCGGCATAAAAATCTGTAGGAAATTCGGCGAGAGCAAGGTGATTCGTATCACATAAAATTCCCATAGTTTCCGGTTGAGCCTTGAACAACTGGTAACACCAAAAAACTGGATGCCAGCGCGATGGTTCGGCTTTAACAAAAGTTCCTTTATCAGGCATAAGCAAAACTTTTCCTCCTTTTTCCAGGATTTCCTGAGTTTTTGCATCCCATTTTTTTGAGATGGTAACATCCCGTAATCCGCGTGCCCCGCGCATGCTGGGGTGATCCGTAATCCGTGATCCGTTACCCGTATTTGGATAAACCCAAACTTTCCAGGAGTTGGCGATTACTGGAGGGTCGCCGTCCCCGGCGACCTTATTTTCGATAATGTTTTTAGGACGCTGGGGACAGCGTCCCTCCAGGGAAACTTCTACAACAAGTTGTTGAGGAGTTTTTATTTTGTCAAAATCGAATTCAAATTCTCCAAGTTGAGTAGTTTTCCCGGTAGGAACATCTTTCTTTTCGAATTTTCCTTCCTCAAGAATTTTTCCACCTTTAGTTTTTATAGTCCAGACAGGTGTTACATCTTTCAAATCTTTTTCTCCGTAATGAGCTATTTCCGCAGTAGCTTTAAAAGTTTCATCTGAGTTCCAGGTGAAGCTTCGTGTGCGTATAAGCGGAACAGTTTCGCTGCAGAACTCCCGGAATTTTTCCGGAGTAATTAGTCCTTTAGAATCAAGAAAGGCATCAAGAAGCCCAATTAACGCAGTTCCCTGTCCAGGAAAATCCTGAAGGTCAAGCAATTGAAATCCGGCTACATTAGTCGTTCGCAACTGCGCTTCAATATTTTCTTTATAGATTTCTACTGCTTGTTTACCTGATGCTTTTTGGAAATCATTCGCCAAGTCAAGCATATTATTATCTTCAAGTGATTTTTTAAAAGTCTCGAGATTTCTTGGTTTGAGATGGCCTGTGTATTTCGGAATTTCCTTGTAATTCGGATATATCGCCGGCTGGCCTATTTCATGAGCAATTAACGGGCGTTTAAGATGTTCTAGTTTCGCGCTAAAATCTTTGAACGGATTTATGCCGCGCGCAACTCCTTTCAAAGTTCCTGCGCCTACAAAGTAATCATCTTTCTCGCGTTCAACTTTTGGAGGATGAGTTGTAGCAGTATAAAGATGACGCGGATCTTTTTTCTTCAAGTAATCTACAAGATACTCCAGGTATGGGTCGGTGCCATCTCCAAGTTCATTTCCCATGGACATCAAGCAAAACGAGGGGTGATTTCCATAAGTGTCAACTATTCGATTAGCTTCAGCAAGAATAAATGCGGCTCTTTCGGGATTACTTCCTACAAGACCGTAACCATCCCACAACGGCGGTTCAACTTGAAAAATGAAACCGAGTTCATCTGCTGCAACAAATGCCGCTTCCGGAGGGCACCACGAATGAAAGCGAACATGATTCAGTCCGTAGTTTTTATAAATATTGAACATTCTTTTCCAATCTTTGACTGACATGTACGGATAACCCGTAAGCGGAAAAATCGCGCAATCGAGTTTTCCGCGCAAGAAAATTTTTCTGCCGTTTAATTCAAAATGGTGACCTTTGGCACGGAAATCACGGAGGGAAAAAGGAATTGTTTTTAAATCAGCAACATCGCGCGTTGGAGGGTCGCCGTCCTCGGCGACCTTATTTTTTGGGTGAACATTAGGACGCTGAGGACAGCGTCCCTCCAGCCTAACCTTGAGTTCATGCATCTTAGGCGAATACTCATCCCAAAGTGTCGGCTTCTTTCCGAAAGGGAGTTCCGCTTCAATAATTGTTTCTTTCCCGCTCGTGGAAAAAGGAATATTTTTTACAGAAACGTCATCAGTTAAATCTTCAAGATTAATTTTCCCATCAACTTTTTCACCTGTAATATTTCCGATAGTAACTTTAACTTTAGTAACTTTCTTCTCGAAATCAGAATAAGTTTGAACTGAATCTATCCAGACTTTTGGTGTTGCTATAAGTTCTATTTTCCCAATAATTCCATTCCAGTCTGTTTGGGTTTCTTCAGTTATCGCGTGCGCCCAAAGTAATGGAGCGAGAGTATGGCCGATATTAACCTTAACCGAATTATCAACAAGAATCGTGATGTTGTGTTTCCCAGGCGACAAAAAATCTGTGAGATTATATACATGTGGAACACAAAGGCTGTCTTGAGTATCGATATAATTACCGTCAACATAAACGCGAGTTTCCCACATAGCTCTTTCGAGAAAAAGAACTATTCTTTCGTTGCTCCAGTTTTCCGGAATAGTAACCTCTTTCTGATACCACGCTTTGCCAATGTATTTGTTCTCACGGGTAAGATGATTCAAACATATTTCATCATTTTTGAATCCGAGCTTTTGCTCGTCAAGTGATCCCGGCAATTTTGCTTTATCAGGAAGTTTTTGTTCAAACCATTGTTCTTTTATCCCGAGATTATCCGGATCAAGTTTAAAATTCCAGTCGCCGGATAAAGAAATAGAATTATCAGCGACAGCGACAGACATAATTGCAAAGCTTAACATAATGATTGTTCCTAAGTGGTTCATAGTATATTAGGTGTCAGGTGTCAGGTGTCAGGTGTCAGGTGTCAGGTGTCAGGTGTCAGGT
>JAOZNZ010000564.1 GCA_029933535.1 bacterium
GGCTATAATGAACTGTGCTTTCAGCACAAAACATAAATCACGTTTTGTGTACAGTGGGTTACCACTCACCTCTCACCTCTCACCTCTTGATTCATAATGGTCATATCGTTATAATGTAAACACATTAGAAATTGTTAATAAAATGTAAGAAATAATATAAAAACTAACATAAATATTAAAAGGAAATTTTATGGAAAAAGAAATTAAAATTATTACCGAATTATCAAATAAATATGGAGCAAATGCCGCTTTTGTTCTTGCAGGCGGCGGAAATACGTCAGTGAAAAATGATGAGTTCCTCTGGGTTAAACCCAGCGGAACAGCTCTCGCTACTATCAAAGAAAACCAATTCCTGAAAATGGATCGTGTGAAATTACAAGTTCTTTTTGAGCAGGATTATCCGGAAGATTCTTCTGAGCGGGAAAATATGGTTAAAAATATTATGCTCTCGGCTATCGCTCCCGGACACAGTGGCCGGCCTTCAGTAGAAGCGCCACTTCACAATATTTTTGAAACTAAATATGTTGTACATACTCATCCGGCAGCCGTAAACGGAATGACATGTTCAGTACAAGCTGAAGAAGTTTGCAAAAAACTTTTCCCGGAAGCTTTATGGGTAGAATATATAGATCCCGGCTACACACTTGCTGCCGGCGTTAAGAGTCGTCTTGATGATTACAGCGCGAAAAATGGAAGTCAGCCATCTGTTGTATTTTTACAAAATCATGGTGTTTTTGTCGCTGCGGATTCTGCGGAAGAAATTGACACGATATATAAAAATATTATGGACACTCTTGACGCGGAATACAAAAAAGCAGGCGTATCAACAGAACTTATTACCGGCAAAATAGATGATGACGCAGTTCTGGTCACGGCACCCAAACTCAGAATTCTGATGAGTGCTGATGACAGAGTCGCTGTAGCTTCATCAGCGCCGTTTTCAGTACCAAAAGGGCCTTTATCGCCTGACCATATTGTTTACACGAAATCTTATTCATTTTCCGGTGAAGTTTCATCGGAAAATATTGCGGCATTCAAAAACAAAAAAGGTTATTTACCGGTTGTTGTTTCTCAAAAAGGCGCGGTTTTTTCTTCAGGAACTTCCGTTAAAACCGCTCAAACAGCTATGGCGGTAGCCAAAGACGGTGGAATGGTATCTCAGCTTACACAAGCATTTGGCGGACCGAATTATCTTGCAGATAAATTCAGACTTTTTATTGAAAACTGGGAAGTTGAAAGTTATCGCAAAAAAGTTTCACTTGCAGCAAATGCTGGCCGACTTCAGGGGAAAATCGCTGTTGTTACCGGCGGTGCTCAGGGATTTGGTAAAGGTATCGCTGAAGAACTCGCTAAAGAAGGCGCTTATGTTGTTATTGCGGATCTTAACATTGAAGGTGCGGAACAATGTGCCGAAGATTTATGTGAAAATTATGGTGCCGGAACTGCCGGTGCGGTATCTGTAAATATTTCTTCAGAAGAATCTGTTGAAGAAATGACAAAACAAATTGTAAAAAAATGCGGTGGAATAGATTTGTTCGTGGCAAATGCGGGAGTATTAAAAGCGGGCTCCGTAAAAGAAATGACTTTGAAAGACTGGAAATTTGTAACGGATGTAAATTACACAGGTTATTTTCTTTGCACTAAATATGTCAGCCGGGTTATGGCAGCACAAAATGTCGATTGTCGGGGATCATGGATGGATATTGTCCAGGTTAACTCTAAATCAGGTTTGCAGGGAAGTAATAAAAACGGCGCTTACGCCGGAAGTAAATTCGGTACAATCGGTTTAACGCAAAGCTTTGCGAAAGAACTTGTAACCGATAGAATTAAAGTAAATTCCGTTTGTCCGGGAAATTTCTTCGATGGACCATTGTGGAGTGACCCGGAAAGAGGACTTTTTAAACAGTATCTCGATACCGGTAAAGTTCCCGGCGCGAAAACAGTTGATGATGTAAAGAAATTTTATGAAAACCAAGTGCCAATGGGTCGAGGATGTTTCCCTGCTGACGTAGCAAAAGCAATTATTTATTGCGTTGAGCAAACTTACGAAACCGGCCAGGCAATCCCGGTTACCGGCGGGCAGGTTATGTTGAAGTGAGCCATGAGAATTGACCTAATTAACCTAATTTCTAATTAACCTAAATAATTACCAATAACCAATATCTAAACACCAAATGGAAGATAAAACAAATAATAAAAAATGGGATTTGGAAGAAAGAACAGCTATATTTGGTGAAAAAGTAATTTTATTTTGTAAAAAAGTACCGGTAAATCCTATTACTGCTCCTTTAATTACTCAGCTTGTAAAAGCCGGAACCAGCATAGGAGCAAATTATTGTGAAGCGGATGATGCTGAAAGTAAAAAAGATTTCAAACATAAAATAGGAATAGTAAAAAAAGAATCAAGAGAATCAAAACATTTTATTAGAATGATGGCAGTTGCTGTTCCTGAATTGAAAGACGAAGCCAAACCATTATGGCAGGAAGCTAAAGAATTAAACTTAATCTTTAACTCTATTTATAAAAAAGTAAGCTAGCAAACAAAGTTAATTAACCTAATTTTTAATTGCTAATAGAAATCCCCCTAACCCCCTTTAGCAAAGGGGGAATAAAAAATGAACAAAATCAGGTGTGTTTTTTGGATATTAATCATTGTGTATTGGGATTTGATTAGATCAATTAGAGCAATTAGGTCAATTAGAAATTATAAATCAGCTGTCATCCTTGGAAAATAACTGAATTTGTGATATAATACCCTTGGAAAATTACAAAAACAC
>JAOZNZ010000565.1:0-2400 GCA_029933535.1 bacterium
AGGGCTTGTTCAACCATTGAACAACACTTTCAGCGTTGTTGGTCATTTTTTTCTTTTCCCTGCGGCGATGCCACAGGCTACGTTGAATTTGCCTTCCAGGCAATATTAATATCGAGTGGTTAAAAACCAAAACATGAAAAAACTTAACATATTAACCCATGACTTTAGTCGTGGGATATTGAAAATCAAAAGTATTTAACCGTTTCAACGGTTTTTATCTTTGCTAAAGCCGATGAATAAACCGTTAAAACGGTTAGGGCATTGTTAATTATTTTTCCCCACGACTACCCGAAATTCTCCGGGCGCAACGTATGAATGTGCATGTTTTGCGAAGTCATGGGTTAATATATTTAAAAATATTTTTCTCATTTTAATCTCTTCTTTTCCATTCGTTCCAATGTTTAAGCTGTCTTTCATAAATTCTTGTATTCCAATCTTCTGAATATCTTTTTTGATTTTCAGCCTTTGGCAACTTATAATTTATTAATTTACCCAATCCTGTTCGGTTATGTTTTTTGTCATAATTTTTACGTCTGTTTTCAACCTTTTTAAGTCGTTTGTCTAATAATTTTCTGACAACTTTTGGCGCAAGATCATTTGTACAAACAAGCAGAGCACCTAATGCAGCTTTGCGGGCATAAGGATCAGGATGATTGAAAGCCCAATCGCATGTAAAATCAAAATATTTGTTTGGTCTTGGAGAAACAGATAAAATATTTTTTAATGTTCTATCCTCATTAATATATTTATCTACTATCCATTTATTAGCTAAATACAAATTACTTATTGCATAAGGAGTTCCAATATTCATTAAACCACTTTGTGCCGCCCCAGACGTATGTTTCATATCGCGGGCTTTATCTCTTGCATTACCTTTAAGATGATAATCAACTCTATAATAATTAGTTCGTGCATCTGTTAATAAATCTATCATTCGTGGATTGGCCATATTTGCTTTTGTGACATAATAACTAATTCTACTTGTTGGCCTTTTGCTTAGACTGTCTAATTATAAACTTATAAAACTAACTGCATCTGTTGGCACAGGAAAGCCTTCTTTAATTGATAAAAGCAAACAATTAGTTACTATGTTATAATCTTTTTTTGATAAATAACGCGTTGCATATATTCTATGTTTTAAAATCTCATCATTATAAAATTTAATTGCAGTAAGCCCCCATTCGCCTGTATAAGCAGGAATATCGGTTCTCAAGTCATCCGCAAATGAATTTATTGAAAATAATAAAGTTATTATTAATAAAATTTTTCTCATTTTAATCTCCTTGTAATTTTGTATTTTTAATTATTGGTATCATGCTGGTTACACAAAAGACTTAACATTCTCTTTTCTGCTAAATCAAAGTTTAACTGAATGAACGAGTTTATCTTTATAAAACACAAAAAGGTAATATATATATAATACTCAATAAAAACAATGTAATAAATTCAATACATAATACATAAAACAATATTGTTTCAATTGTATTTAACGGTATTTTTTTTATTTTATAGAAAATCATAATAAGCAACGTGGCAATTATGAAAAATAAGTATGGCAACCAATAAAAACGGACAAAAAAAGAGGTTAATACAGGTAACTCATTCAAAATATTATCAGATTTATAATATACCCCCAATTTATAAAAATATCTTTTATATGCTTGATTAAGCATCAATACATTATAATGAGCAAAAAAACAAAATATTATATTTAATATAATTAACACATATTTTTTCATAGTTTAACCCTAAATACATTTACTGTTTTCCATTTCACTTTACCGGCTCTAAGGGACATGAACACATAAAAAAGAATCATGCAGATAGGAGTACCAATTATATCTCCGGACATAACCATCTCAAACAATCCCAACGTAATAATTATAAGAAAAAAGCCAAAGAAAATTTCAATAAAAACAGCGGAAAATGTATATTTGGGAAAACGGGAAAAAAGTGGTGCAGGATGACGGGAATGATAGGCGAATGCTGCGATGATCAGGTTGAGTATTGGTAACAACACGATAATGATAATGGCACTGGAAAATATAGGAATCGCAATGGTATCTGCAAACCAAGGGTAATCGCCCCGCTGTTGTTTCAAAATGTAATACAGGAAGTTTGATGGAATGAATCCAAGCCATGCGATATTTGAGACTAAGAAAATCACCCATCGTCTGGGAGACCGAACTACAAACAAGTCTCTACTATGGCTAATTTTGAAAAGAAGAGAAAAAAGTAGAAATGTAACTGCGAATAATGTTATGCCTGTGCCAATATCCATAATGTCATTTTTCTTCGTACATAGTTTTGAAACTTCTATATAATACTCATTCTTGAATTTGTCAAAACGCGAATCGCTCATATGTTTAGAAGCAGCGGAGTCCCATTCTTCTTTTTCTG
>JAOZNZ010000565.1:2410-2777 GCA_029933535.1 bacterium
ATGCCAGATTTGTATATGCCGGCATTGTGGTGGAATATAACGCAAGGCCGAATCCAATCAGCATGAGTATAAAAAATATTAATCTCATATTTTCCTTGTTTTGAGAATGATAAATAAAAGCACTATTTTTTAACGCAAAAGTCGCAAATGACGCTATAAATCTAAAAATAATAAAAATACTGACACATGAGTATATTAATTCATATTGTTAAAATATTTATATCTTTTCTATTTTAATTTTTCCGTGTAAATCCGTGTTTTCCGTGGGCAACTAAAAATTCTATGGGATGATATGATTAAAAAAGCCCTGACTTTAATCAGGGCTTTTTTATTTCTATTTTTTCTTCTTCTCAAGTTTTAATGTTTC
>JAOZNZ010000566.1 GCA_029933535.1 bacterium
TATTGACAATAACAGCCGTTTTTTTTATACTTTGTATAATAAATATTAACTGTAAAATTTGTGAATTATGGAAGAATTAATTGTAAATATTGATAATCCTGCTGAACTTAATTCGATTATCGAAAAAGCCGGTGATGATAAATTGCTGGTAATCGATTTCTGGGCACCGTGGTGCGAACCGTGCAAATCACTCGGTCCTGTCCTTGAGGCAGCCGCAAAAAAATTCGCGCCAAAAGTTCAAATTATAAAAATTGATATTGAGAAAAACAAATCTCTTGCAGCACACTTCAAAATCCAAAGTGTTCCGGCTGTAAAATTCGTGCTCGGAGGTAAAATAGTAGCTGACTTTGTTGGCGCACAACCTGCCTCTGTAGTCGAACAATACATCTCGAAATTATTACCTGAAGCTGTTGAGGAAAGGAATGAACTTCAGAATGCATCAGAAGAATTAAAAACCGGGAATTATAAAAAAGCTGAAGAAATACTATTGAATGTACTGAGTGAAGATCCTGATTCTTCTGAAGCTCATTTAGGTTTGGTAAAATGTTTTTTTATTAATAAAGATTCAGCAAAAGCACGTGAACATTTTGAAAAAATTACATCAGCTGAATTTTTGAGAGAAAAAGAAAGCTTAGAAAATCTAGTCGTTATTCTTGAAGAATGTGAAAAAAATGCCGGCAAAGATGTTGCCGCGAAAAAAGCTATGGATAATCCCGCTGATTTAGAAAATACTTTCTCCTGGGCTTGCTGCCTTGCCGCTGACGGAGATTATACTGCTGCCTTTGAAGCTTTGCTGTCAATTATATCCCAAGACAGAAAGTTCCGTGATGACCAACCACGCAAGGTATTGATTTCGTTATTTAATTTTCTCGGCAACAATAATCCTTTAGTAGATGAATATAGAAACCGGCTAGCGAAAGTATTATATTGTTAAAGTAACGTAAGCATCTTGCTTACGGAGAAATTGGAGAAGCAGCGGAAACGGATTAAGAAAATTTTATTTTCCGTGTGTTCAGTGTGCCGCGCCCGGAGATTTTCGGGTTCCGTGGTAAAAAAATATTAATAAATAACAAAAAACAAAAAATTCAAAAATGAAACAAATATCAATATTAAGAAAAGTAAGAACAAATTATCAACCTAAATTACCGCCCGTTTTCGCTAAAAACGGAATGAAAATAAGTGTTGCCATAGGTAAAAAAACTACAGCAGCTGAAAACGCAGCGCAAATTAAAAAACTTTTTAAAAATTTGTATGGCGTGCCAACAGTCACTTTCAAAGCTGATAAAAAAGCCGGGCATCCCGTTAATAATGTTGCAGTAATTCTCTCCGGCGGTCAAGCTCCCGGAGGTCACAATGTAATAGCCGGAATTTTTGACGCGCTAAAAGCCGCGAACAAAAAAAATAAACTATACGGTTTCCTCGGCGGGCCGTCCGGACTTACCGACAATGATTACATTGAATTAACAGCGAAGATAATGAATGATTACAGAAATTCCGGTGGTTTTGATATTATCGGTAGCGGAAGAACAAAACTCGAATCAAAAGAGCAATTCGACACTACGCGCAAGAATCTTGATGAACTTAAAATCAGCGCTCTTGTAGTTATTGGCGGAGATGATTCAAATACTAACGCGGCTTTACTCGCGGAATATTTCGCTGCTGAAAAAACAGGTATACAGGTTATTGGAGTACCAAAAACAATTGATGGTGATTTAAAGAACGAGCAGATAGAAACTTCTTTTGGATTTGATACTGCAGCAAAATGTTACAGTGAACTTGTTGGTAATATTTGCCGTGATGTTAATTCAGCAAAAAAATACTGGCACTTCGTTAAACTGATGGGCAGAAGCGCAAGTCATATTGCTCTTGAAGTAGCGCTGCAAACCCAGCCGAACATCACAATTATATCTGAAGAAGTTGCAGCCAGGAAGAAAACACTTAAACAGGTTGTCGGTGAAATTGTTAATATAATTGTTAAGCGTTCAAAAAAAGGTAAAAATTTTGGAGTGCTTCTTATTCCTGAAGGACTAATTGAATTTATTCCTGAAGTTAAAAAACTTATCGGCGAACTCAACGACATGCTCGCAAAAGAAGAAAAATATTTCAAAACATTGGAAACTGCCGATGAGCGCTCTCAATTCATAAACAGAAAACTTTCGTCGAAAACCTCTCAACTTTATTCTTCACTGCCATGGACAATTCAGCAGCAATTGATAATGGATCGCGATCCTCACGGTAATGTACAGGTTTCGAGAATTGAAACTGAGAAACTGCTTATTGAGTTAGTAGAAGAATGGCTGTCGCAGTTAACAATTAAAGGAAAATACAATGGTAAATTTTCCTCGCAAAATCATTTTTTCGGTTATGAAGGCAGATGTGTCGCACCGTCAAATTTCGATTCGGACTATTGCTACTCCCTCGGATATGGTGCTGCGGCATTGATACAGGCTGGACTTACAGGTTATATGTCATGTGTGAAAAATCTCGATAAACCTGCAACAAAATGGGTTGCAGGGGGTGTTCCGCTGACAATGATGATGAATATGGAACGCCGGCATGGTAAAGCTAAACCGGTTATTAAGAAAGCTCTTGTTGAACTTAAAGGTAATCCGTATAAAAAACTCATCGCTAATAAAAAAGAATGGGCGGAAAATGAATGTTATCTCGATGCGGGACCAATTCAGTATTTTGGACCACCGAGTGTATGTGATCAGCCAACTGAAACATTAAAACTTGAGAAGAAGAAAAAATAGAAATAAAAAAGCCCTGATTAAA
>JAOZNZ010000567.1 GCA_029933535.1 bacterium
AACTGCTTGGCCTGGGATGCGCTTTGCTGGATTACCCCTTTAACGCTGTCGCCCGGCCATTCGGCAACAAATGGATTTATAAACATATTCAAAAAATCCGCAATGATCCGGGCATGAAAATTCTTGATAAAAAAGGCGTGACTAAAGATGTCTTAAGACTACTAAGCCAAAACGAAATGGTTGGCTTTGTCGGTGACCAATACGCCGGCTCAAGAGCACTTTATGTAGATTTCTTCGGCAGACAGGCTTCCACAACTCCCGCTATGGCAACTTTCGCTCGAAAAACCGGGGCGGCGTTGATTCCGGCTTTTGATCATATTTCACGCGATGGGACCCATCATCCTGTTATTTATCCACCTGTAAAAATTCCTCAAACAGATGATCTAAAAAAAGATATTTTCGATATAACTCAGAATTTAATGCATATTCTTGAAAATGAAATTCGCAAAGAACCGGGTATGTGGCTCTGGTCACACAGAAAATGGAGGAAGAGGAAGAAGTAAATTGACCTAATTAACCTAATTGATCTAATTTACCTAAATAAACACCAAATTAACCAAACCCTAAAATTGGGAATTGGGCATTATACATTGGGATTTCTTTAGGTTAATTAGAAATTAGAGCAATTAGAAATTTTGACGTTATCTAACATAATAAAGAATGAATCATAATAAAATAAAAATACTGCTTCGCGCATCAAACTGGCTTGGAGACAACATCCTGACAATGCCGGCAGTTTATGCTTTGCGGGAAGTTTTTCCAAACGCTCACATCGCCATTATGGTAAAAAAATCTATGTCGGATGTCTGGAAAATGACTCCCGTTGATGAAATTATTCCTTTCAATTTCAGAAAGGGTATCAGTGGACTGCAAGACAGATGGAATTTCGCGAAAATTTTAAAAAGAAAAGAATTTGACTCAGTTGTTATCTTTCCTAATTCTTTCGATTCAGCTCTAGTCCCCTTTCTGGCAAAAATTCCGGAAAAAATCGGTTGGGCGACTGACGGCCGTTCTTTCATGCTTACAAAATCAATTCCCAAACCTGATTTTTTAAAAGAAAAGCAGCAGTTTTTGCATTATATTTACCTTATTGAAAAATGGCTTGGCAAAAAAATATACGCGGATGAAAATATCCGCCTTTCAATTCCATCAGAAATCGAAAACAAAATTTCTGAATCAATCTCAGAGAAAAAAATTGTCGGATTAAATCCAGGCTCAACTTACGGCTCGGCAAAAAGATGGCTTTCTGATTATTATGCTGAACTTGCAATAAAACTGGTAAAAGAAAAAAATGTCGAAATATTAATCTTCGGCGGTCCCGGAGATAAAGAAATCTGCAACGAAGTTTTTGAGAAAATTATCCAAAAAGAATCTTCAACAAAACAATGCTGCAAAAATATCGCCGGGAAAACTTCTATAACCGAACTTGCGGCATGGTTAAAAAAATGCTGCTGCCTCGTTACAAATGACACAGGCGCTATGCATATCGCCGCAGCTGTGGGAACAACGGTAGCGGCAATTTTCGGACCTACTGACTGGTCAAGCACCCCGCCACTCGGCAGCGATCACAAACTCATCAAAACAAAAGTTGAATGTGCACCATGTATGAAAAGGGAATGCCCGACCGATCATTCCTGCATGACGAGTATTTCAGTTGAAGAAGTATATGAAGTTGTTATTGGGATAATGTAGAGATTTGTTCTTTGTACTTACTTGATAATTGAGAGTTGAGAGTTCGATATTGGATATTGAATTCGTTCTTTGTGCTTCCCCTCTATCCAAAACCATAAGCTGGAACCCAGCATACGCGGGTCAAGAGCTTATGCTACTTTACATCGCAATAGGAATAGCAATTCCAATCGCCAGCAAGACAAATACCATCACAACGATAACTATTATCGAAAGAACCCATGCAAGAATAGTTGCGCCAAGTGCTTTCCCAAACGTAGTACTGAAAATTGGCATCATAACAAGTGCGGTAACTAAAAAGCTGCCAATAGCGCTGAATATTTGTCCGATGATTGGTAATGGTGATAGCAAAACCGATAAAATGGCAAAAGCGATTCCGCCAAGAATTACTATTGCAATTGCTTTACCGAAAGACCGATTGTTTATTCCTGCTATGCTTGCACCCCAGAGCAAAAACATAGCAGAAGCGGACAGCCAGATTATCACACACAAGATAATAATTAGTAAAATCCCAAATGTAATTTCCATGATAGATAGATAGATTTAAGTGATTAGATTTTTAATTTTTTTTTGCCCACAGAGTACACGGATTTGCACGGAATTTAATTTACATTATTATTATATTTATTTTCTATCTTATTATTTCCGTGTCATTCTGTGTGTTCCGTGGGCAGTTCTTCTTATTCATGAGCTTCAGCACGAATTTCCAGCAGTTCTTTCATTACATCAAAATAATTCGCTTTGAATTTCGGTGTGCCAAATCCATCATGTAACTTTTTGTAAAGAGAATAAAGCTGATTGTAAACTTTTACATTTACAGCTTTAGGCTTGTAAACTACATCTTTTAAGCCACCCATCGCTTTCTGCGCTAAAGCAAGATTTTTGTGAGATCCTCCAGCTACAGCACCGCACATTGCTGAACCAAGCGCGCAAGTTTGAGATGACTTTGAAAGCTTCATTGGCATTTGAAGAACATCAGCGTAAATCTGCATAAGTAATGGATTTTTTTCAGCAAGACCACCGGCTGTAACTACAGATTTCGCTTTTACTCCGTATTCCGCCATACGTTCAATAATTGCTC
>JAOZNZ010000072.1 GCA_029933535.1 bacterium
AAAAAGCTCCTTTAAAATTTTGATTGGTAATAAGTAAATCATGAATAAAAATCTCGCCTTGTGAAGCGGCATCAAGAACTATTTTTAAATCTGCTGTATCGTCTAAACCAAATTGATTTTGTAAATTATTGGTTACATTTGGCCAACGCGCATTTGCGAAATCTAAAGCTATTTGCGTTCTGGAATGCCATTTTGACATAGACGGAATACCACCATAAGCAGACCATCGAACTATGTGGCGAGGCATTTCCTGTTCTATACTTGCTTTAAAGATATTAATTGTTTTTGTTATTTGTTGTGGAATGAAAATAATATTTAAGAATGACATAAATTTCTGAATAAATTCTTCTTTGAATTCTTTGTTCTTAAGTAATGAATTAAATAACTGATCATCAGAAATCGTATCCGAAAGGGTTGTGTTATTAGGAGAAATGAATCCTCTATCCAAATCATTGATAAGCCATCTCCATTTTCCGGTTGGTGATTGTTTTCTCCATAATTTCCGATTATTTCTCCAACTGGTATTTGCGCAAAAAATTTCAGCAATAATATATTCAATATAATTGTCGACATCCATTAATGTTTTAACATGTTCGTATGTTTCTATCGAACTAATGTTATTAGTTTCAATGTATTTTAACATATCTATGAAGTGGTCGGAGCTGCCAGCCTGAATACTTATAGTATTATTCGGAAGATACATAAACATTTTTAGAATATCAACTTTATCGGGATCAATTCCATTATTGTAAGCCAGATAATCTTCATTGTATTTTTCGCGGATATTGTGAATGCCAAAGTATTCTCCATTTAAGTAAACTACTGCGGGACGGTACGCCTGAAAATCTAATGAACATATGCCATCAACCAAAGATTGAATCATACCATCGCGAAACATTGTGAATGGCCAGTCATCGCTTGAGCTTCGCAAAAGAAAAGCACCGAATTCATCTAAATTTTTATTTGAAAATAGTTTGAAATCAAGGAAATCATTGCCGTATTTGTCTCTGAAAAAAACTGCAAAAGATTTTTCAGGATAATATATGGCAGTTCTTCCGAAAAGAGTTATCCCTGCTTCAACATTAAATTCGATTATGCTATTTGTATTATAAAATTCTATGTTGACAGGACGTTCCCAATTAACACGTTGCGATATGTTGGAGTCAACATAGATACCGATGTTATAATCATAGAGATTTGACGGACTTGTAACTAATGATATTATTGGCAGCGAGTTAGTTATATTTATAAAATAGGTGTGTGTAATAGTTTTACCTGGTAAAATATCTTCCTTGTACACACGCGCGCGTATTATTGTTGTATTAGATACAATTATAGGTGCTGAATAGATGGTTGAACTTAACTCTGGAATTGAACCATCCAATGTGTATCTTATAATTGAATTCGTGGTGGCTGTTAATTCAATAATATGAGACTGGCTGTATATCCCGCCGGACATTGAGAATTCAGGAACCGGCGCACGAATATTATCAGCAATGCCCGATGAGGTATTTGGAGCCGAAGGAGTTGGTTGTGAAAAATATACCAGGTTTGAAAAAGTGTCTGCCTGCCTGCCAAAAGAAATGTCAGGTTCCTGTTGGGGAAATATAATAGAATCTATTAATTCTCCACCTGGATTGTATAATCCTATTTCTTCGCCATCGCCGCTTAATTTGAAATTTGTATGAAGTGCTAATAACTTTGCATCCATTTTGTCTGCCCAAATAAGCATGAAGCTATTTGATGCGATTATTACACCAGAGGGGAATTGCCATTTGTTTGTATCTGCTAAATCATCTGTCAAATAATATCCATCTAACGAAACAGACTGTGTCCCGGAATTATATATTTCTATCCAATCTGAAAAACAGTTATAATCAGGATCAAGATTATATGAACAATTAGCTGCAAGGAATTCAGTTATCATTAATGCATTTGCTGAATTATTTAAAGCATAAACTCCAATAAGCAAAATAACAACTAAAAATTTAATTGTAAAATTAATTTTCTTCATTTTTAACACTATAATTATTTGTATATTATAGTATTATTGTATCAAATATCCGATTTTTTGTCTAACTAATTGCACGCAGACAATGTTTAATTGGACAGTTTTGTTATGCAAGCAATTTTGTCTTTACATATTCAATTTTATCTGGTATAATAATAGCATGAAAAACATACGTTTAATAGCGATAGTTATCATAAGTGTAATTTTAATAATAATAATTTCTGTTGCGGTAAAACAAAACAGTGTTGAAAATTCTTTCTCGATTGAAGAACTGAAACAACTTATGGAACGGTATGGTGAAAATTCACCAATCGTAGCGGAATATTTAGATAAGCATAAAAGTTCTGAAGAATTAGAAAAACAGATAATTATTCTTAGAAATAAAATGAATTCTGATTCTTACAAATACGGTAGTAAGAAAAATAAAAATAATGTTGCAAACAATTCAAACGATAAAAAAAATTCCGGCTCTTTAAACAATTCTTCAAATAATCAATTCGCTTCTGATGATAAAAATTCCTCATATTCAGATTATTTAGATGATGCTAAACCATCGGATGAATTAACTGATGAAAATACATCTACAAATTCATCGGCTGATCTTCAGGCATTACAGAATATGCTGGATAACCTTCCTTCCCGTTCTAATGATTTTATAGTCAAATTAGACAGAGACATTAATGGATTAGAAATTAATGTTACCGGTAGAGAAGCAAGAGTAAGTGCCGACTTGCTTAACTCTGATTTATTTGAAAACGGAGCTTTCTCTAATGCACCGGGGATTTGGATAACCGGATTGGATAAATATAAAGATCCTTTACTTTTCGAATCATTGTGGGAAGATTATAAAGGCCGCTTTATTGAAGTACCAGGGCATGGATATTATTTGTTGAGAGATAATATCGCTCCTGACAGCGAAAAATTCATAGAATTGAAAATAAATATTTTAAAAGATGCATTAGATAAATCTGAAAACCCGGCCGATAAATTATATCATCAGTTGGCCAGAGCTTATGCGGAAGAAGCAGGTGATATAGAAAAAGCTGTTCAAATATTAGGAAAATACGGGAAAGATAAACCCGATTATGATTATCGAATAGCTGAAACATATCGTTTGGCAAGTGAAAGTACCGGAAATGATGAACAAAAACAACAATACTTGAACGATGCTATTCAACATTATGAAAATTTAAAAAAGAATTCTGATAATACGAATATTCGTCAATGGTCAGATTTACGGCTGGGAGAAGCGTATGCCGCACTTGGAGATACTGAAAAAGCTATATCTACTTTAGAGCAAGCTTATTGGAATCTGCCGGAAAGCAAAGTTCCTTTGTGTGAGCATTCTATAGCGTATAATTTAGGTAATTATCATTTAAAAGAAGACAATTATGATGATGCAATAGAGTGGTATGATAGAGTTTTACATAATGAAACTTTTAAGAATAAGCATAAAGCTGAAGCTTATAAAGAAAAAGGTGATTACGAGTCGGCAATTAGATGTTATGAAGCAGTTGCAAACTCAAAGAAAAAAGATGTATATTCTCTTTCTCAATCTGGAATTCTTCATGCTAAAAGAGGGGATTATGACCAGGCTCAACAAGCTTTTTCCAAGATACAAAACAGACTGAAAATGGTTACACAAAAAAAACGTGAAAAAATCGTCAATAGTTCGTATTATCAGGAATTGAAAACTTCAATTCGTTGAGCCATTCGTTATTGTTTTATCTGGAATATTATTTTTTGATTTCCCGCTCCGGTTTATAATAATACCGGTAATAAAAATAAATATCTCACCAATAAGATACCACAATCTCGCAGCTATAGATATCGACATTGCTGCTTGTGCAGAAAAACCTGCCAGAACAAGATATGTCACCATAACTCCTTCCCTGACCCCCAATCCGCCCGGCGCTATGATGGCCATAACGCCTAATGTTCCGGCTAGCGGGAAAGCAAAAGCAGCAGCCACTGGAACTTCACCTGAGCTAAGACTTTTCACCAGAAAATAAAATCCTGCAGAGTAAAAAAGCCAATACAATATAAACCAGGGAATTATTCTAATAGTTGGAATAAAGTTAAGACGGGGAATTGTAATTGTTCGTTTTAAAATATTTTTTATCAATTTTTCTACAATACGATGAACAACGTCGCTGAAAATAATAATTGTTAAAATAAGCCACATTATCAGGATTATCCATCCATAAGATTTAATACCCCGAAGAATTAATAGACCGGTCGCTCCAAACATCAAGCCAAGCCACAAGATTATCAGTTGAGCATTTAAAGACAATGAAGAAAGTTTTGCAGTTTTCAGACTGTATTTTTCTGCAATATACGCTGCACGACCTACTATTAACCATACTTTTCCGGGAATGTATTTACCAAAAACAGATAAACCGACACTGGCAATTGAATCACTTACAGAAACTTTATGAAGGTTAGCTTTTAACACTTGCCGCCATGACAGGGCATTCATTATAAATCCGGCAAAGAGAAAAATAAAAGAAAGTAAAGCTGCATAAGGGGCTACAATATCAGGCAATACAATATAATTTGCTTTATACAAAGCAAAAACGAGGAATAGCAGAGATATATAAACAATATATTTGAAAAACTTCATATTACTAACTTGACTGCAGTTCTATTAGATTGAATAAATATTCAAACTGAGAAAAAGATTTTTTATGAACATCAGGTAAAGTTTCCTGTATTTTTTCAATCCAGAACTCCCTTTGTTCAATAAGCTTTATTACTTTTTCAATAACTTCTTTTGTGTTACTTTTATTGTAATCGATTACCATTTCTTCCATTTTAAACAGTTTCATAACTTCAAGATATTTGTGGCTCCAACTTAATACAAATACAGGTGTTCGTGTTGTAAGAGAAGCAATCATCGCGTGAAATCTGGATACAATAGTTATATCGCATTGTATAATTATATTTTTTATCACATCGGCATTCATATTCTTTTCAACATAAATAATATTTTCTTCCGGAAAATTTTCCGCATCTAAATTTAACTTCACATCCTGTATAACTCGTAAATCGTTATTCCTAAGAGTATGCATTTTGGCCTGACGTGTAGCATTGGGGAATAATATTACGCGATAATTCATTTTTAAAAAACATGAAGTTATTTCAGATACAAAATTAGTGTAGTTGCCGGATAACTGTGATTTGGAAGCCAATAAAGAGCTTGGGCAAATACCTATTGTTGTAATATTATTATTTGTTTCGTTTTGAAGTTTTATAATCATGCTTTCACAATAATCAGAATTCTCTGAAGTAATTGAATCACCAATCTTATGACAAAAAGCAACATCGGGTGCAAAAGAAAATTTTTCGGATTCAAGACCAAACTCTTTTAAATTATTTAACGTTTCATTCCCACGCGCAAAAATCTTCTTGCATCTCTTAAGAAAAAATCGCGCGGAAAGACGATTGGGTATACGTTTGAACGGACCTAATGCCTGAGCGAATTTAATAACAGGAACATCAAGTAATATTGCCGGCAAAATTGATAATATATTAAAAGGCAAAAATATTTGTCTGGAATCCATGAATGAAACTCCTGCTAAATCTATTTGCGCTGATGACCGGGAAATCATTCGCACGGATTTTGGAAGTATGCAAATGAGTTTAGATAATTTCAATAATTTTAAAAGTGCCGCAACTAAACTAAATGGGAATATGATAAATGCAAGCTGAACAGGGGAAGAATTCAATAATATTACGTCATCACTTTTTAATACAGCTTTATCTTCTGAAAAATATGGCGAGAGAACAGCAATGGGCGTGTCCGGAAAACGTTCGCGTATTCTCTTAATACACGTTACCAGCATTGCTTCGGCGCCATGGTTACCTATAAAACTACCTCCCGATATACAGATTGGTTTCATAAAAACCTCCCTGACTTTTCAGATGACATTTCTTTGCGTGAACCTGTAATGGATTTTATTTTTAAAATGCGTACAAAAAACCAGCGGATATAACGGTATAAGAATGGCCTGAATTCGTGTGTGTATTTGTATATCAGAAGTTTATTATAATTACCCGCTTTTTGCATCTTACGTTTGATCTCAATATGTTTACCGAATTTCTCTAATACTTTGTTTGATACAGGCGTTGCAGCTTCCCGATTCGGACCTGAAAGTTGGGGAGCAAGACGTCCGGAATTTCCGGTTAGCTCTGCAAAAGGGTAAGAATAATTGCCAAATACAACGCGTGGTGTTTGAGACTCAATTACATCATCCTCAGTTGATTCAACAAGTGTTAAAATTCCCTGTGCCTCAAGTTCCATAAGATATTTTGTTGATTTTTCAGTTCTTGAAATAACTAAACTAATTCCGGTTTTGGTTTTTACAGTGCATGGCAGCCAGGCATCGCCTACAACTAAATCCGCAAGAAAATTTCCATGGTTTATGCAATAATGACAACGCGGTAAATTAAAACTTCTGTCAAATGCGGCTGCATAATGCAGATCAATTCTTCGATTAACTTTTTTAACTGAGCCGTCTTTTGTTTTAATTATTAATTTACCTACAGGACCGTTTCCACGATAAGAAACATCATCGATTTGATCGAAATCAATGTTTTTATATTTACATATTGCCCGTAAGGAATGGTGTGAATAAGTCCAGCCGCACATTAAACCTATTGTAAATTTAATTTTATTTTTTAAATCCGGTTCACATTGCTCTATAAATTTATACAAGCCGTCAAACTGGCAGGGAATAGCTGCAATAGCAATGTTCCCACTGGTTTCACGCAGTAATCGAAGTGCATTTGAATAATCAATGTTATGATAGATCGAGCCGGGCAGCTCATTTATTTCGTTTATATTTTCTATTAATTCCGGAGAATAATCCAAGCCGGCTTTATGTTTTATGGAAATGACCGCGTTAATTTCTCCGGTAGAAAAGAGATGAGTGAGGACAGCTTTAATAACCCCGCCTGAACTCGCTTTTGAATTTATTTCTTTGTCCTTGTTTTGTGCAAGAAATATTTTGTCGATATTTCCTAATGGGGAATCGGGCTTCCTCCCAAATCTTTCTACCGACAACTTTGAATAATCAACTGAGTATGAAGGACAAACATTCAAACAATCGCATTTGCCGCAAAGATGGGAGTTTAATGCGCGAGGCTCATGCATGCCTTTCTCTTCATTAAAAAACATTTCAAGGTTGTTTTCAGGGCACGTATGAATACAAGCTCCGCAACTTATACACAAATCATTATCGATAATATCCTGAATATTATTTTTCATCTGGATAAAAAGTCCTCTTCTTTTGATAATAAAGTATGCGCTCTCCGGTTTGTCTGATTCGGGCGAGCATGTCTGCTACTAATCCTGTGATAAAGAAAGCCAAACCTGTAAAAACAAAGAATCCCGAACAAAATCCTGCCCATTTGTGAGGATAAAATTTCCCGGCAACTATGTAATGCCCAAGAAAAAAAGCGCCTAGAGCAAAAGCAATTATCATCATAACAAGGGTTATGATTGAAAAAAATTGCATGGGACGGCAGTCCCGAAAAGTTCTGAGGATAATACGGGAGGTGTTTAATGCATAGTTAAATAAATTGCTTGCAACACGGGATTTTCCGAATTCGCGGACACCACGAACTTTAACAGGTATTTCAATTATTTTTAATCCTTTGAATGCCAGGTCGAGAAACGTTTCCTGAGTATATGTAAATTTACCAAAAAGGTTAAGCCGTAATGCGGCATCTTTTGAGTAAGCGCGGAAGCCGCATGATACATCATAAAATTTCTTTCTGACAAGAAAACTTACAAGATGAGCGATTCGTTTATTACCCCATTTTTTTATTTCGGGCATTTCAGGTACTAATAATGGATCCATAAAACGTGATGCGGATACAAAATCCGCTTCCCGGGATATTATCGGCTTTATAAGAGTTGCAATATCGGCAGGATTAAATTGTCCGTCTCCATCCATATTTACAATTATATCTGCGCGTAATTTCAATGCGGCTTCTATACCGGTTTGGAAAGCGGCACCAACACCCTGATTGTATGGATGGGAAACCACCATCGCCCCGGCATCTTCAGCAAGTTGTGATGTTTTATCGATAGAACCGTCATCAACCACTACAACGGAATGTTTTGCAATTCCGTCAAAGTTTTCAGGGATAGCTTTTATAACGTTAAATATTGTTTTCTCTTCGTTTAAGCACGGAATAATGATAATTAAATGCATAACAAGACCCTTATTATTTTATTTTTTTAATAAAATTGAAAAAAAAGTATAAATATTGTATAATCTAGTGATTAATATTAATAAATTATACATAATTTTAAATTATATGTCAATGAAATTTATAAAAACTCTAACGCTTTTTTTTGTCTTGGTTATTGCGGCAAATACTAAATCTTTTGCTGATACAAATACTTATGAGCTTACTGAACGAGAATGGTTGCAATTTCCGGAAGTTGTTGGAAATCCAAGCCTGAAAATGTATCTGACAGATGTATCGGATATTCTTCAACACGGTAAATATACCCTTGATGTAAAAATAGATGATATTGATGGTGAAGGTGAATTTGTCATTGATTTTTATGGAGATGATTATGATCCCGAATCAGCTAATATTGTTCTTCAGTTAAATTCAGATATGGGAAGGTATGAATCTAAGTTTGAAATTGAAATTCCCAACACCCCTATTCCTTCGAATGTTTATCTACGTTTGTTTACTCATGATAAATGTGTTATTGTATTAAAAAAACTTACTTTGAAAAAGCAAAAGAATGTATTGCAATCTGCTGCTGCTTTTGTATCCGGATTATTTGATTTTAAACAAGCAGGCAAGTCTAAACACAAAACAAGTAATAAAAAAATTTCTCTGCTTTTTAATACTAAAACAAAATGGCAGACTCAATACAAAACTGCGATAAATGAAAATACTTTGTTATTACTTCCTGATAATCCTGCTAAATTTATTACCTATTTATTAAAGACCGATGTTTATCTTGAGCCACATGCATTCTATAAATTAGATGTTAGAATGAAAAGCATTTCGAATAATGTTTTACCAAACATGATCGGAATTGATATTGTGGGAAAGAATTACGATCCTTCGGAAGCTCAAATTGTAATAAAAAATTCAAATATAAAGAAAAACTGGAAAACTTATTCTAAAGTGTTTAATTCCAGAGAAATACCCGGGAAAGTTAAGCTCCGTGCATGGGGAACTTTACATTCTCCACTTGCTATTGAACAGATTAAAATCGAATCGATTTCAAAATGGCGATATATTTTAATTAAAAACTTTGAAAAAAACTTTGATTACGCTCAGTTTGTGATGATTGCTCTGGCAATTATTATAGGTATATGTTCGTATTTTGTATTGAGGAACAAAAAATTACTTTTTGGAATATTATCTGCAATTTTAATTATAGCTGTAATTTTAGGCTTAAGAGCAGAAAATAATATTATTTCATTTCATGTTGTTGTTCAAATTCTTGTAGCTTTAATCTTTAATTTAATCTCGGGATGGTGGCTTGCTTATTATATTTTACCCGATAAATGGAAATGGTTTACTTTACCGCTTTCGTTGCCAATGGGACATATAACTTCAGCTTCTATCATAGCAATTTTATGCTCGCTTATCAGGTTGCCATTTGAGGTCACTTTATATTTCTTTATATGCGCAAGTTTAATTGCCGATATTATCTGCTTTTATTTTATTAAGAAAAAGAAGAGCTTATTCAAACGAGAACTTTTGTTTCCATTCGTTGTTGCCGCAATTACATTTGCATGTCTGTTATTTCCTGTTAAAAATAAACCTGTTTGCGGCTTGTACTCGAATTGCATTGACGGTGTACTATATACAACTTTCTCGGAATATGTTCAAAATCCTGTTGAGGCAAAACAAACTTGGAATTTAGCAAGTTATAATTACGGGAAAGCTTTCTCTAAAGAGGGGTATAAGGACATTAGAGAATCAAGCGCATTTAGCCTTATGACTTTTTCTAAGCTTCTGGGAGAAGAAACGTATGAAAGCTTTCGAATATGGGTTGTATTTACTTATATTATGCTGCCGATAATGATTTATTTAATCATCAGAAAACTTTTGAAATTAAATGTTGGCGTTGCGTTTTTATCATCACTTTTTGTTGGTATTAGTCCTATATTGGCTTTCTCTGCCCAAAACAATTCGCTTTCACAAGTTCAGGGACAAGTTGGTCTTTTGTTGATATTCTTTTTGATCATTCCGCTTTTTAAAAATAAGTTCTGGAAAGAAAAAAACTTTTGGTTTTTGATAATCGGATTAGGATTATGTTTTCTGTTTGTTTTAACATCTTACTTTAAAGTATTAAAACTTTATATATTCGTTTTTTCAATTGGAACAATAGCTGGATTACTATCTTATAGATTCAAATCTATAAAATGGTTGAGTCTGATATCAGTTTGTCTAATTCTTGCTTTTTATGGAGCTTTTAGAATGAACTTGTTGAAAACTGAAGCTCTTCCATCTAAAATACAAGAAATTATTGCTCCAACAATCAAAATTACCGGTGATATCAGAACAAGATTAAATGGAGTTCCACCTACTGCTATGAGTTGTCGTAAAATAAAAAAACATATTGGAAACTTAGTTAATTTAAGTAATTGTCATTGCCATTTTGAAATTGAAAATGGAGTATATGAATCTCCTGTTATTTATGCGGG
>JAOZNZ010000568.1 GCA_029933535.1 bacterium
TTCCAAAACGGTGATGAGAAAGCGTTTACTGTAATTATATATCGTTATAAACACCGCTTGACGAGGCTCGCATGGTCGGTCGTTCATAATGAAGATGATGCAATGGACATTGTTCAGGAATCATTTATAAAAGTTTATAGAAAATTGCATTCTTTTCAAGGAACATCAAAGCTCTATACATGGCTTTACAGAATTGTGATGAATCACTCTATTGACTATGTTCGACGACGCCCTTCGGCTGTGTTTGTACCGGTGGATGAAATGTTGAGGGAACCGGCTTCGAAAGATGTATCTATGAGACCGGATCTTAATTTGCTTAATAAAGAGTTAAATAAAAAAATATTTGAAGCAGTAGATAAATTGCCCGAAAAACAAAAACAAACTGTTCTTCTTAGAGAAGTGGAGGACTTAAGTTATAATGAAATAGCTGAAATTATGAATTGCTCGGTTGGTACTGTAATGTCACGACTGTATTACGCGCGCGAGAAGCTACGGGATATTTTAAAACCTTATGTTTATTCCGATTCCGGCGACTAATTACAATGCGCCGAATACAAGGCTTGGAAGGCGATGGCGTGTTAGTACACGTCGAGACTTTTATAACGCAGTAAGCGGTGTATTATAATTAGCCTTTGCGGATAAATCGCACAACTTAAAGATACAAGATTTCGATACTTATGCAAAAAATGAGAATAAACGATAACCTCTAATAAATTTTTATATTCCTGCGATTTAGTCGCCGGGATTGGGTTGAAGATGGATCATGAAAACTACACGTCACAAAAAACTAATTACTAAATTCGTTGATGAATTCAATAATGAAATTCTTCTGCCGGAAAACCTGCGCGAAAATGTTGAAGCTCAAAAAGAAATTTCATCGCTGCTTAAAAATGCTTATTCACCCGAATTTAATGACAGTAAAATGAATTATCTCGGTCAACGGGTTATGGCTGAAGTAAACCAAATGGAAAAACCGGGATTCTGCGAAAAAATTGCTGATCGCTTCGGCTTTGTAATTTGCAAAAGAAAATCTCTGGTGTGGGGGTTAACTGCCACAGCTGCTGTTGCAATTATTGCTTTATCAACTATGTTCAACGAATCAGCAGTTGCGGAAACTCATGATTACGAATCTTTTGTTATTTATGAAACGGATAGTGGAGATAGTTTTGTTCAATATTTTAAATATAATGTGGTGTCCGAAAATGAAAAATAAATTATTATTATTCCTGCTGATGTGTTTAATTACCATGCCATGCGTTGGGAAAATAACGAAAATTGAAGATAGTAACGCAGCGTTAACGAAAAATAAAAAAAATAACGCAGTGGTGACTAAAAAGAAAAAGACTAACCCAGTGGTGATTAAAAAGAAAAAGACCAGCGTAGCGATTACCCCAAAAAAAATAACCGCAAACAAAAAAAGAAGCGCGGCTATCGTTGCTAAAAATGCTAAATTAAATATTAACGCACGAATACTTTTTGCCAGTCAAACTACTCAAAAAAATAAATCAGCTAATTCCCAGCTTGAAAATTGCGAAAAAGAACTTACAGGATATCTCGATTATAATGATTATAAACTCTTACAATCAGGAAGTAAAACTACAAAAATAAAGAGTTCATATAAAATCAAATTCTCGCGTGGAGGGTCTGTTAAAATAACTCCCCTTAGCAGTAATAACGGACGGATAAAAACAAAAGTTGTGTGGAACGTTCCCGGCAAAAAAACTTGGAGCAAAACCCTTAATTTTAAAAAAGGTAAACGCTCAATCATCAGCGGACCAAAAGATAAAAAAGGCGGGATGTACTTAATGTCAATGGAAATTAATTAGACATCAAGCAAAATCAGGAGACAAAATGAACAATTTAGTAAAACAAACTTTGATAATTTGCCTGATCATCAGTAGTGCTATTGCTACAACAAATAATTACATTTGTACCGAATTATCAATGAATGATGATGGAAGCTGGAACGTTGAGCGGCCAAATGTATCTGATGCCAATGTTACTAATTTGACCTTATCAGCCAAATGCGGTCCTGATATAAATATTGAAAGTATTGATCCTGCTAAAGCTGTTTTTTCTGATATCAAAGGTGAAATGACGGCTTCTTTTTGCAAAAACGGTGAGCAAATGGTTGAAACGGTAAACCATGATGATTTTACTGTAACGGCTTAAGTTACTAAACATTTTTCTTGATTATAAATGCAACTTTTATGAACAATAAAAGATTTTTCAGTAAAAGTTGGAAATTCAAATTGCCAGCAATTGTTGGTCTGTTTTATCTTATTATTTCACTGCCATTTTTTCTAAAAGTCATAACTGCTTCAGATGATACGATATACTTTCTGTTAGCATTTCTCAATATTCCTGCAAGTATCGTTTTTGATTTATTCTTTGATTTGACAGTATCTGAGACAAACTTGGCTTTTTTGCTTACATCATTAATATTCTGGGTAGGATTTTCGGCAATTACAGGTTGGATTATTGACCTGAAAAAAAACGGGAAAATTAAATCTGTAACCATTAGAGTATTTTTAGTTCCAATTATTCCTCTTATTGCTCGCATTGTATATTCACCAATCGATATGCTTATTACAGTTCGCTTGTTTGGATGTGGATGTAATCCCGGCTTTAACGCAAACAGTTTCAATTTCTTATTTGTTCTTCCACTTGTTGGCGGAATATCTCTTTTAGAACTTATCCGAACAGCAAGAGGAATGAAAGGTGTAGGGAAATGGATTTTTGTCGTAATATGTATTGCCT
>JAOZNZ010000569.1 GCA_029933535.1 bacterium
TCAATCGTTTCAATCGTTTCAATCGTTTCAATCGTTTCAATCATATCAATCTTATCAATATTATTTCTTACGAAGATATGCCGATAATAATTCTTTCAATTCTCTTTGTCCTGTAATAAAAGCAATTACGATGTAAATGATTAAACCTAACACAATAGGGATAATCACTTTCAAAAATCTATCAATAAAATCATCTCCCGGAAACTGATTTTGTGTAATAATTAAAATTCCCCAGACCATCCATCCCATAATAATTGTAGTTACACCAATTTTAACAATTGATCCTGCGACCTTTTTCATTCCCAGCGGACCCATTTTTTTTCTTAATAAAAATAATAAAAGAGATACATTTATATATGCGCAAATCGTTGTTGAGAGCGCTAACCCGCGTTCCGCCATAAATTGCATTAAAATAACATTCAGGATAACATTTAAAACCAGAGTTGCTAACCCAACCTTTACAGGAGTCTTTGTGTCTTTTAACGCGTAAAATGTCGGAACAACAATTTTTAACATCGCGAATGCCATAAGACCGGGAGCGTAAAGACGCAATGCGGACACAACATAGCCGGTGCTTTCGGCAGTGAATTCACCGTATTGGAAAATTAATCGTACAATCGGTTCGCCAAGAATCATTAAGCCTACGGCAGCGGGAATAATAATAAAGCTGATGTATCTTAAAGCGAACCCTACAGCGTTGACAAACCCTTTTTTTTCGTTTTTAGCGGCAAAAAAACTAAGAGAAGGTAAAACAGCAGTCGCAATTGCTACACCGAAAATTCCGAGGGGAAGTTCGGTAAGGCGATTCGCGAAAAACAGAACAGAAACACCACGTTCGTTTATAAACATGGCGAGCAAGCCGTCAACCATAACATTTATTTGAGTGATTCCGGCTCCAAGAACAGCGGGAGCCATAATTATGTAAATATTTCTGACGAATGGATGAGTCAAATTCCATGCTAATTTGAAACGAAACCCTCTTTTGCGCAGTTCGGGGATTTGAAAAGCGAGTTGCGCTACTCCACCAATTAACACACCGATTGCAGCGGTATAAATTAATTTATCATGAGTTTTTCCAAGAAAAAAAGCCCCGAGCCAGACAAAAGTGATGATAGATATATTTAATAAAACAGGAGCAAGTGCCGGGCGTGAGAAATGACCCAGAGTGTTGAGCATCGCTCCGCAAACCGCTGTCAGGCAGATGAAAACACAATAAGGAATCATTACAACAGTAAGCAGCATCGCAAGCTGCCATTGAAAATCATCAAAAACAAAAAGAGCAAGAAATAAACATACTGCACCGATTACCATAGCGATTGCAGCCAGCAGTGCTGCAAGGAGAGTCAGTACGATATTTGCTGCGTTGTATCCTGAATCCAGATCATTGTTATGAATTTCTGCGGCAAAAAGAGGGATAAACGCGCTCGCCATTGCTCCTTCACCAAACAACCGTCGTAAAAGATTTGGAATTCTAAAAGCAAAACTAAACGCTGAACTTACGGCACTAATACCGAAAAAGTTTGCTATAGTCATATCGCGTATTAAGCCGAGAAGTCGGCTAATACTTGTAGCAGCGCTGGTTATTCCCGCGGCACGAGTAACTTTTTTGTGTTCGTTAGACATTACTTAAACCAATTCAATTCATTACGTAAACCAACGACATCACCGATAACAATAATTGCCGGAACTTTCACTTTAATATTTTCTTTTTCAATCAGCTCAGCAATTTCGCCCAAAGTAGAGGAAAGAGTTTCCTGTTCAGCGGTAGTGCCGCAACTTACAATTGCGAGAGGAGTTCTTGGATCGCGCCCGTTTTCGATTAACTTTTTAACAATCATATCCAGATTATCAAGTCCCATAAAGAAAACCAAAGTAGAAACTCCGGCTGCAACTTTTTCCCAATCCACATCAGTGTATTTTTTGTTTAAATCGGTGTGGCCGGTTGCAAAAGCTAACGTTGATGAATAACCGCGAAAAGTGAGTGGAATGCCGGCGTAAGCTGCTGCGGCAATCGCTGAAGTTATTCCGGGAACAACAGCAAAATTAATATTTTCACTAACTACTGCACGGGCGATTTCTGCTCCGAGACCAAAAATGAAAGGGTCGCCTTCCTGAAGAACGCCGACAGTTTTTCCTTCTTTTGCAAATTTGATTATATGTTTATTGAGTTCATCAAGCAGTAATGGATTATTAGTAATAGTTTCACTTACTTTTATTAATTCAGCATTTGAGCCGGCTTGTTTTGTGAGTGAACTTTCAACAGAAGCATCATAAAAAACCACATCACATTTTTTTAAGCAGTTTATCCCTTTAACTGTGATGAGTTCAGGATCGCCTGGTCCCGCGCCGATAATATATACAAAGCCGGTATTCATTGGATTAGTGGGTTGATGGATTATCTAATTAAACACTCAATTTTCAACAATAAATGTATTTGGTGATTTTTCTGCCAATTTTATTATTCTTACAGCAAAATCAATTAGTCTTTCTTCCAAGTCGAATTCTTTATACTTTTTCATTGAACATTTCTTGTTGAATATTGAGTGTTTAATTAGCTTTTAGCTGATTATTTACGTTCCCAGAAGACGAGCAAGCTGTTCCTGTTTTAAATCCGCTTTCTTCTTTTTCTTTACAACAGTTGTAACAGGAGTAAAGGCAATACTACCTTTAAGCTCTCCGACAAGGACATTGGTTTTACCACTTTTCAGAGCTTTAACCGCGGCATTTCCAAGGCGTGAAGCAAGCGTTCTGTCGCGTGC
>JAOZNZ010000570.1 GCA_029933535.1 bacterium
CGCGCGACGGCGTGCAGACCGCCGATGAAATGTAGTGGTTCTCGAAGGTGACTCCACGGGCCGCAAGCCGGTCGAGAGCCGGCTGGCGGAATCCCTTCGCCCGGACCGGCTGGAACATCCGCTGATCACAGGTGATGAAAAGGATGTTCTGTGGCGAGGAGGATTCTCGGTGTACTTCCCTGCCTGGGAGCTGAGGGTGCGTCTCTCTGACACCATCGGCCTTTGCCGTTGGGGCCGTACCAGTTACCCCGGCTACGCCCAGTCCTGCAGCCAGGCCCAGACCGGTTTGGATAAATGTCCGTCGATTGATTTTCTTCATGATGCTCGTCTCCTAAGTTATAAGTTAGATGATAAAAAAACTCATAAATGCGGCAACAATTTTTTTTATAGCAAATCTTTCATGTATTTTCAAATGATTTTTAGTCGGACTTATTCAAGCACTTTTTGCTTTCTCTTGTATCTTTTCAGCAGAATTTGCGCTAATAATAGAAGGGATATATTTAGACCAAATCCAATAGCGGAACTTGCATTTAGAAAAAATCCTTTTACTACATCATTATTTACCAACACAAAAATTGAGCAAATCCTCCCATTTCATTATTTAACCAAAATTAAGCCGCCTAACGTGGTTAGGTCATCTGATGCACGATGTGCGCCGGCGACTCCAGCAGGCTTCAACCGCGGATCGTTTAAATCCAAACGGTAGAGAACCTGATTGTAGTCATACCACGATGTCGGACGTTTTGCCCCGGAAAAGGATTCCGTGTAAGTGCCCTCAAAATAAACGAAACGACCTCCTTCGGTATCCATGAAATCGTGATGAACCACATTATAGAATGAGTACTTGTCATGCGTGACAATCCTGACAGCACGCCGCCAGGGACCGGTTGGCGCATCCGCTTCGGCATACCAAACCTCACCCAGGAATGATGGGTCGCCCCAGCATTGATGCCCTATCATAATCCAGCGCTTTCGCAGAGGGTTCCAACGAATGCTTCCAGCGCTCAGACGCACTTCTTTGTCCGTCAGTGCATCGCGCAGCTGAAACCGGGCTTCGTTCGCATTCAAAAACCCGGCGGATATCATTTCTTTCTCTTCCTCCTGTGAAACAGGATCTGTGTCTGCCTTCCATGCCCATACTATTTTGCCATCGGCATCTCGATCGACCTGATTCTTGTCTTTTGCGTAGCTTGCTCCCGGCCTTAAGCAAGTGAACGCTTCGTAGCAGTTTGTATCACACAGCGCTTCGAGCGAAGCAGGAGCACGAACGACCGGCCAAGGGTTATTAAATAATAGCCACTTGGAATTTCCATCTTCGATAAGTACGGGATGTCCCTGCAGGAAACGCCATTTTTCATCGACAGGAAACAGGGCAACCGGATCGAATGCTGATGTCGAGTCGTTGAATACAGCCAGGCCATGATCGACTCTGTCATTCAGGCTTTTCATCACCGAGTAGTGCGTCACGAGCCGCTCCGTGCCTTCGGCGTCAGGAACAACGGCCAGCCCGGAAACCCACACCATGACCGGAAAGGATTTCTTAATTGAAAACATGGGCCGGCTAAAGCCTGTGTCATCGGTGAAGTAATTGTAGTTGATGCCGTCGGCTGGATCGAGACTGCGACCATCCGGCAGTTCGACCGTCGCGCCGGCAGTTCCGAAGTGTCCAAGTGGATAGGAGGGTCGGCTCGTGTCACCCCAAAACCAGTAGGCATGTCCACGGTATATTGCTGCCACGGCACTATCCTGACCGAATACTTTTCCGTTCAGTAAAGGCTTTTGCAATGGAGTCGGCTTGCCAAGAATTACACTGTCCCGATAAATGCCTCCGCCTGTCAGGCGATAAAGCCGTTCCGCAATGTTTATACGCTTGATCTTCAGTGTTGCCGATCCACCCGGGACAGTTTCAAGCTTTTTGCCGGCGTATCCAAAACCGTCCTTGGTGAACTCATAGCCATGACTGCTCACGTTAAAGAACACGCGGGAGTTCATCAATCCAGGCTCATTGAAAGCGACCCATCCCGCGCTATCGCTAACGTAAATAACACGGTTCACCAACTCGAGTTCCACCATCGGCACGCCTCGCCCGGTCGCATCATCGACGATATGAATCCCGAAAGGTTTGGAAGCTCGATAGTCTGCCATCTTTGTGATTTGAGAACCTGTATTTGGAACAGGCCCCGTACATGCTGCGGAAGCCATCAATAATAATACAAACAGCAATGCCGAAACACAGTAAAAGAATGCGTTCTTTTTATGTTCCTTGCACATAGTCAATGTTTAATTTATATATTGGGTAGAATACTGTAAAGGTGTTATTCATTATAGACAAATGTTCTGCTACATGGTTATTATACATAATAATCGGCAGGCTTGTCAATAAACAAACCAGGAGATACCCGATTTTTTAATTATTGACAAAAACTCATCCAATAACTATAATTTTCTATATGATTCACGATTCTAATACAGCTGTTATAGTCCTTAACTGGAATGGTGAGGATGTTATTCACGACTGCCTCGAAAGTTTGCGCTCGCAAACCCGAGCCGCAAATATTATTATCGTTGATAACGCTTCAACCGATAATTCAATTAATATTATTCGTGAAAATTTTCCCGAATTTTCCCTGTTACAGTTAAACGAGAATACAGGTTTCGCTAAAGGAAATAATGAAGGCCTCGCTTTCGCTTTAGAAAAATTCCCGAATCTAAAATATGTCGCGCTATTAAATAACGATACAAAAGC
>JAOZNZ010000571.1 GCA_029933535.1 bacterium
ATTTCTTTTTGTAATATTTCCCAGTTGTTATTATTATCAGGCTTACGTTCTACAACAAAAGTTTGTTTTTGTGAAGCTGCAATGTTTTTTTCGGTTATTTTGTTCTCTGTTTGTGGTTTATCAAAAATTTGTGCGGTGATGTTAATTCTGTAAGTGTCGGTTCTAACCGTTAAATATTCGGATATTTTACAAAAAATATTTACTGACATACCTTTTACATTTAGTAAGTCATAAATATTTTTATAAGGCCGGATATTTTTGTTGTTACCTGATATGCCTTTAACAATATTTTGCGCAAGCTTGTTATTAACAGCCGGCAATGCGGCCAATACTTTTTCGGATGCAGTGTTGATATTAATTCTACCTTGTTTTTCAACAGGAGTTAATAAAATATAATCTAGCCACGCTACTCCGCTGCAGCCTTCATCGGCTAGATTATGCGCAGAGATGGACATTTTAACTGTGCCTTTATCACCGATATTTTCAGCTGACAATCTACCGAAGAAGATAGAGTCATTTTTATCATATTTATATCGTTTTTTATTAGGTTTATCCCAATCATTATTTTTGAAGTTCCATATTTTAATTGCAAGTTGCGCGTTATGATTTTCTTCAAGAAACTCAGTAGTTTTTATTGAATCGTTAAGCCCGAAAAGGTAGAGATCACAGATTGCATCAGTATCAAGGCCGGTATTTTTCCATTCCCATATACCTTTAGCATTTTCTGTTCTTGTGTAAAACAAAGGTGTTTTATAAGACGGTCCTACAGAGCATTTATCACCATTTGAGGCTGAAAGTTGTTTTCTTTTTTTAGTTGAGAGACCTTTAATATTAAGTACAGAAGTAGAGTTGTCAGCAATTTTAAATTGTTCACCGCGCATTTTACCTGATAGAAGAGTTAATGTTTGGTCTTTCCATAAACCCGGTTCCCATTTTTTTCCTTTGATAGAAAGTGTTTCCTTTTGAGAAGAAGAAATAGTACCTTCAGTAGATTTCCAGGAATTATTATTTCCACAAAAGGCACTGTCGCTTTCTGCGTCAAACCGAATCATACTTAAAGTAATAGCCGGCCCAATAGTTTTTAAGAAATCTGTAGCATCAGCTTCATTATTTTTGAATGAGAGATTAACTTTACCTGAACTTACTTTGAGCAATTCAGCAATTGAGCCGATAGGTCTGTTCAAGACAGTTGAGCTGTCAATTTTTTTAATATTTCTTGAGCGGGCTTGGTTGAAGTTACCTCCGAACGAAGGTTTTTTTGTTTTAGCCCACACATCAAAAACGGTTGGGTCCGGTCTTTCACAAGAAACATCGAATTCATCATATTCAGTTGAGCCGTATTCAAGAGTTCTAGATGTAATTTGGTTATATTCATTTCTTAGTGTAAGCGAGAGAAAACCAGCGGTACGAGGGATACCAAGGATTACTACATAGTCACCTGCTTTAAGGTCACAGAAATGATTTTCTGCTTGTCCGTAAAGAATTTCAAGAGCGTTTTTTGTGTTTCCGGTAACTATTCTTCTATATCCATTCAGGTCATTACCTTTAAAAGAAGATCTCTCGCTGCGGAACTCTATCATTTCGCCGGCTAACTCTCCTTCTACAAAATCAGCACCTTCAAGAATGATATTATTATCAGGCATCCCTGCGCTGCCCGGGTTCCAGAGATTTCTTGTTGCGGGTTTAAAGCCTTCAATTTTGTACCATACACCCCAGACATCCTGTGGAAGTTCATAGCAGGAATATTCTTCTTTAGCTGAATCTCCCCAAACGCCGTTTTTACTCGAACCGTATTCGATATCAAAAATTTCGCGATCGCTTGTTAAATAGGCGTATCCCCGTGGTGGAACAATTGGATTTTTATCTTCATATAAACTGCTGAATTGTTTTTCGTAATGAGTAGTTGAGTCAATTCTGCATAGTTCTTTGGCTAATGAGCCCGTATTAATCATAACACGCCATCCTGCAATACTAACAGGTTTATCGCTGACGTTAATGAGTTCAACTATGTCAGGCCGGATAAACATATTGTTATCCATATAACTCTTAGTTTTATTGATTCTGCTTCTATCGCCGGAGTTGGCATATTCATTGCGCCAGTTTTTTTTATTACACTTACGGCTTGAGGTTATAATAACATCAATAACGCCTTGAGCGTCCGAGCGAATAGGTTTTGCTTCTTTATATTCCCATTTAAGCAAATATTCTTCTGTTTCGGAATATTTCGCGGGATCTCCATCGCAGTCCAGCATTTCAGAATTACCTTTAAAGAAAGGTGGAGTGTAACTGTTGTTTCCTACATAAACACGGAAATAAGTGCGTGGCCGGATCTCGGTCATTGCCCATTCAGAGCATTCAGGCATAACGGTATGTTGGCACCAATCTCTTTCCCAGTGATTATCAATCCAGAAACCAACTTTATTACTTTTATTGCTTAATATCTGCATAAATGTATCGAAAGTACTGAACTGATTATTTCCGCCGTATTTTCCTTCGAGAGTAATAGTTCTTGAATCGCTTGAAAGCACTTTAGGTAATTTCAAGTAATCATTTTCGATATATTTTTGATCAACTTCAGTTCTGAAGATTACGTGAGCATTTTTCCAGAAATTTTTAGGATAAATAATGTTTTCTCTATCTGTTTTGCCGCGCTTTTTGAGCATAAGAACAAAATCTCTGTAATTTTTGGATGAATCGTTAGATTTTCTTAATGGTGGACCATTATATTTTACTGTTACTTTATT
>JAOZNZ010000572.1 GCA_029933535.1 bacterium
CCTGGTCATATTCATTTTTGAGAGTAAGGCTGACTATCCCGCCGGAAGCCGGTAAACCCAGGATCATAAGATTAGCGCCTTTGAGTTTATCAATAACACCCCATCTCCACATAAAGAACTGATTTTTACCGGGTTTTGGTCTGCCACTATTACTAACATAAATAAAAACATTGTTCCAACTTTCCGGGTCATCAGCATTATCCGGATCGAGAAATTTTACAGTTTCGTTACCAAAAACTTCTCTGGCATCGAAACTAAAATTCTTAAGAGTAACATTTATTCCGTTATAGCCATTATCTTCGCTTTTTTCTACTTCATAAGCAACGCCCCAGTTATCTTCATCCATTTGAAATGCCGGAACCTGCTCATCAGCTTTTGACCCCCATTCGTTATCGGCGTTTCCATAATACGCATCAAATAATTCTGTGTCATTTACAAGATAAAAATGCCCCTGTGGCTGAACCACCGGATTATTATCAGTAATTTTGCGGCGAAGTTTTTGATCATAATAAGTAGTATTCCTGATTCTTCCAATTTGAGTTGCAAGAGTTCCAGTGTTGCATATAACTCTCCAGTTTGCAAGGGAAACCGGAGTAGCGGACGCATTATACATTTCGGATACCTCCGGAGCAATGAATCTGATATAGCCAAGCATTTGTCCTTTACTATCGTCCCGGCTGATACCTACATCTGAGGAAGTAACAAGAAGTTTCATCCACCCACCGGCAAGAGTTCTTATAGGTTTTCCATCATTATATTTCCACATTTTTTTCTCAAAATGCTTGTCTTCGGAAAAAGGTCCGCCTATTTTACCGGAAACACCAAGAAAGTCAGGATAACCATCTAAGCTTCCTTCGCCATAATTTGGATGAAAAGCAGGCCGCCCGACAATCACTTTAAAATATTTTCCCGCACGCGGACGCCGCGATCGAAACAAAAATGTCTGGTTAGCTTCCGGCTGCCAGGCAATAGCGCCATGTGAATTACACCATGAGCTTATTGTAACACTTAAGTTATAGTTTGTTTTCCAGCCTTCACCGAATAATTCTTTCATTTTTGTTTCGAAACTATAAGTTGTTGTATTTAAGCCTAAATCTTCAGCAAAATAATTCACATTTTCAAATGTAATTGAATCTGCATCGCTTTTAGTAATTTTAAAACATCCGATTGACTTATTATTTTTAGACCTTGCATCTATTGCCCAAACATAAATCTGCGCGAGAGAATTCTTAAAATAATCTTTTTCTAATTTCGGGCGTTTTCCATAAGCCATACCGAATTTTCTTAAGACATCTAATGTTTCTTCCATAACATCTTTTAATTGATTGCGGCTGGGCATCTCTGTTATTTTATGTTTCGCGGGCCAGTATAAATAACTTTTCCCGAATTTTTGCGGTTGTATTCTATCTGGAACATTCTTTAAAGCAGAGTCGCTGGAATCCATATATATATTCGGATCAATTTGGTTGCCTTTTTCTCCTATAGCATCAGGCCAATAAATCTTAAACTTATTTCCACCTATGGATTTTAATTTCCCTTTATTTGAAGGTGATATGTCTTTTTTAATATGCCAGGCCTTTCGGGGGTCAAGTACCTGAAAACGTTTCGCTCCAGCTAATTCCGATGGCGCTGGAGAACCGGGAATGCAGCCAAAAAACAGATCCGGAGAATAGGCGCAACGTTTATTGTCAATCATACCGAAATCTTCTTTCCAGTGATCTCCCCTGGAGGTCATAGGCATTCTGGCATCAACAGTACTGAGCGTTGTTGACTCATCGTTTGCCTTTACTTCGTTAAAGCATATAGCCTCAACGCCGTAAACGGAACCGAGAGTAGAAAGCACGTGATTTTCGTCTCTATAATCAGCAATATTAGCTGCAAGCTGCATTTGTTTTGTGGAGTTCGGCTCGAAAGGAGTATCAGCATTTGCTTTAATAAGTAATTTCCTGCATTCGCGAGCCGTTATGCAGTTAATATCGGAAGGAATATCATTCGGCAATGTTGAAGTGCCGGGCATATCGCACGAATATATTGTTGCTCTCTGAGGGATTTCATGCATTATTTGAGATTTAATATTCAATGATGTTTTTTTATTGCCTATTAATACATTCATAAGTTCCGACATACTGCTGAATTTTCTGTCATCACCTTTCAAATTTTCAGCTGAATATTCTCGTGAATCATTAATGCCCTCATCATTTTCATCAATTATTCCGTTCGCGTTATTGTCAATTCCGTCAGCCATTAAAATCAAATTATTTTGGTCGTCATCTCCCCGTGCGCCGGGAAGTTTATTTTTCCCAAAACGATATTCGATAAGCCTTTTTGCTGTTTTTGGCGAGACGCCAAGCGCGCTAGATAAATTTATTTCACCGGTATCCCATCCGGTTCCTTTTGAATTTTTTGTTAGAAAAGCTTTTTGAACATTTACTTTACCGGCTTCATCTTCAATTCGTATTCTGTATCTGCCTATTATTTTACCCGTGTTGTCTTTCATAATTATCCATTTGGAATACTCATGGGATTTTACCATATTATAAATAGAACTAATACGATTGTCAGAATTAAGTTCATTAGCCGTAAGTGTCGCTTTTATGTATTCAAGCCCGGAATCAATAAGCAAATCCAATTGCTGAGAAGCAATATGAATTTTGCTTTGCTTATTTTCAATGTTCATTAAAGCAGTAAACGATGCCGCCATTATTGCAAGCACAACAAGAATTGCCAGAACCGCCACTAA
>JAOZNZ010000573.1 GCA_029933535.1 bacterium
GAATTTAATTCAATTCATGGATTAATATTAAGCAAGTGGTCAAATAAAAATGATGAGTTTAGTTGGGAAATAGTTGTTCCTGTTAACAGTTCGGCAACAGTTTATTTTCCGGCATTGGAAATGAGCGAAATTTTTGATAACGGGAAACCTTTGGCTGAATGTTCAGATGTTGAGTTTATAAAAAAAGAGGGGAGTAATTGTGTCTTCAAAATTCCTTCCGGTGAATACAACTTTAGCCACTAATTTTACTTTGACATGACCATGAGAACATGTTATTGCATTAGGAATATTTCTTGTTGCAATGAAATAACGCTTGCTTTGAAGCGCGGCATTTAGGGCGTCGGCTTGAAGACACTTGGTTCGCAACGTTTTTCTCAGTTCTTAAGACATGCTTCATCCATTCCCTTTCGCCATTTGCGGATGCGGTTCCATTCCACTTCATTCGCGAGAACCGGATCAAATTTGCTTGGGTCCGTGTCAACATAAAGTCTTTTGTATTCTTCCTTATCGCAGTCCGGGTTCGGAACATTGTATTGAACTTTGTTTTCGTTGCGCCATCGGTCCAGCGATGCGCACATAGAAGTAACCCGACCGGGGTGTTGTTCGGCGATATCTTGATGTTCGCCGCTATCAATGGACAGATCATAGAGTTCAGCCTTGTCCTCGTCATACAGTTCAACTAACAGCCAATTGCCGTCACGCATAGCCCCGCTGGGGCGGCCGCCCTGATTTGTGTAGTGTGGGAAATGCCAGAAGAGTTTTCGTTCCGGAATGTTCCCCCCGAGCAGACCGTTGGCGAAACTTACCCCGTCCAAGCCGGGTGGTACAGGGGCACCAGTAAGTTCCAGCAGTGTGGGAATCCAGTCGGTGTTGTTAACTGGAGCATCTATAACGCGGCCTTCAGGTACATGCCCGGGCCAGCGTACAATCAACGGAACACGTTGACCGCCTTCGTAGGTGTAACCTTTCCCGGCGCGGTACGGCGTGTTGTGCGTAACCTTGTCATGTCCACCCTCCGGCACATGGAGCCCGCCGTTATCCGAGGTGAAGACAAAGATCGTGTTTTCTGTCAACTGCAGTTCCTTGAGTTTGTTAATAAGCATTCCGATTGTGTCGTCAAGCGTTTCTATGAGAGCGGCATAGACCGGTTCAAATGCGTTCCGATTCTTGTCGATGAGAAACTGCTTGGCTGAATACGGGATATGTGGAGTGTAATGCCCGAGATATGCTACGAACGGTCGATTCTTGTTTGTTTCGATAAACTTGATGGTCTCCCGGGTTAGTTCATATTCTGCTTTGCCGCCTTCGGTTTCCGATGGCACCGTATTTTTTCCTTCTCCCGGGTGATAAACATAGTCAAACCCATGTTCTTTGGGACCTGGTTCCTTACCGATATGCCATTTTCCAATGAACCCGGTGACGTAGCCAGCTTCCTTGAAGTAACGTGGAAAGCTTTTAACTGTCAGTGGAACATGCATCATGATTTCTGGATGCAATACACGTTGCGATACGGTGTTCGGGCGCCCGGGCAGGAATGTCGTAAGGTGCAAACGAGCAGGGTTGAGTCCTGTTAGCAAGCCTGTACGCGACGCAGAGCAGATTGCCTGTGAAGCGTAGGCAGATGTGAGGCGTGTTCCCTGAGCTGCAAGTTTATCAAGATATGGTGTGTTGTGCTCATCGCGGCCATAGCAATGCAAGTCGTTTATGCCAAGATCATCGCAAAGAACAAACACAATATTTGGTACTGTCATCACGTATTCTCCTTCCGTTTTGTTTCACAGGCTTTTGCCCTTCGTCCGTTTATTGAAGCATAAATATGCGAGCATTTATCAAAATCCGTGTTGCGGTTCAAATCTTCTACTTGAATAGGCTTCACTGTATATCCAAGAGATCTGAGAAACCTGACAAGCTCTTTTACCGACTGATTCAAGGATTTCAGATAATCACGATGTATTTCACAAAAAATTGCAGGGGCCTGCTTTTTCAACAGTGTTTGGGCTTCCCGCAAAACTAACAATTCGCACCCTTCGCAATCGAGATTGATGAAATCTATCTTCGCAATGTGACGTGCGCCCACAAACTGTATCAAGGTGGTTGCTTGTACCCGGATTGTTTCCGCTTCCTCAACGCGAGTTAACCCGCTTCCTTCACCGTGTTTGTAAAACAGGACAGAACCATTTTCGTTGCTCAGGGCCTGGTTGTAGATACTGATATTCTCAATTCTGTTCCGTGAAACGTTTTCTTGAAGACACTCATAATACTCAGGTACCGGCTCGAAAGCGTCAACGTATCCCTTTTCCCCTACTGCTTTGGCAATGGCAATGGCTGTAACGCCGCGATTCGCGCCCACATCAATTACGGTCATACCAGGACGTAGAACGGATTCGAGAAAGATCACCTCGCCGTAAGGGTGAGGATTCTTTCGCAGTTCGCGGCGAAATGCTGTGTTGAAGGTGAATTCAGTCATGTTAGATGCGAGACAATGCTCGTTCAATATCCTTAAGAAACAATTCCGCCAGCTCAATGCCGAACGATTGAACTCACTGGTTTTTACGGAGCGTAGCGAAAAAATGTCAGGTGCAATGATTCGTTATGTTTTAATTTATTGTATCAGCAATGTGCATATCGGAATGAATTAATTGATTTACAACAAAAGAAACTTCTTGCTTTTTTGATTTGGCAATTTTATTAACAAATGTAAAAGATTCTTCATCCAAATATATTGG
>JAOZNZ010000574.1 GCA_029933535.1 bacterium
ATCTTATCAGTAAACACGGTTACTGGTCGTGGGAAGAAAGAGGAGATCAGACTTATACTGTACACAATAATAAACCTGAAGCGATGACTGTATCCGCTCATTGGAGAAGTCAGGGCAATAAAGGTGACAAAAGATACATTCCAAAACAAGGCCGGGAAAACGGCGACACATTCAGAAAACAATGGGACAGAGCTGTGGAAATAGGTCCGGAAATCGTTCTTGTAACAACATGGAACGAATGGACCCTTGGCGAAGCTGAGAGTCCTGAAATGAGCAAAGATATCGAGCCTTCCGTTGAACACGGGCATTTTTATCTCGATCTTCTTTCTAAAATGACAGCCCGTTTTAAAGGCACAGCCGATCAGTCGAACAAAGCTGCTACAAACAAATTTTCAAAAAAAATAAAGCCCGCAACCGTAGCGATTCTTTATTCTGAAAAATTCCCGTCATATAAACTCGGTATTGACGGAACTGTTCTTGCGAAACTTTTCAGGTACCGAGGAATAGATTGCTCGCTTGTTAACGTTGATTCTTTGAATACCAAAGGAGCGTTTAACACTACAAATTTCCAAGCATTTGTAAATCCTTATGGCAACGCTATCCCGTTAGTCCTTATTGAGCCGTTAAAAAAATTCAGGAATGATGGAGGTATCTTTGTTTCATTAGGTATTCCTCTAACTCATCCTGTCGTAAAAGAGAATGGCATTTGGAAAGATAAAGGTCATACAGATTTATATATATCCAATATTCTAAACTGTTCTTTCGGTTCGGTAAACGAAACCACTTTTACCCCGACAAAACTTGGCAGGCGTCTTGGCATCAGCAGTAATTTATTCACGCAGTATTTTGATTCCATGCAATATCTTGACGTGTCCCGTATAAATAAAAAGGAAGCTATCATAAAACCGATTATGATTGATAAATCAGGAAATCTTTTTTCGGCTTTAGTTGAAAATATTAATAACTTAAAAACTAATATTGATGTTTATGCGGCGGCAGATAATTTTAAATTACCAATATACGAAAATGAATCTCTGGTAGATGAATTAATTGTTCGCGCAACGGCATACGCGCTTTTTTTGAAAGGAATTATTACAAAAGACAAGTTTGATATGATAAGTAAGCAGCCTGTGATCGATAATTCAATTAAAAACATCAAACCTGTTTTTATCAAAAATCGTGAAGCACGTATTTACCCTTCTGCGGGTCCGCCACCCGATTCATTATCCGTTTTGGACATGGAAATCTACCCTGATGATCCGGAGCGAAATCTTGCTGTTTCAGTGCAGGGACTAATAAACGGTAATCCACGGTCTTCAAATCTTGTGTATTTAATTTCAGGAGACACCGACAAAAAATGGCTTTCGTATTTGAAAGAGAAGAAATTCGTGAAGAAAATCTCTTTTCTGAAAAATCTTAAAGAACTTGTCGCGCTTACAGGTCATAAACGCGCATTGATTTGTGATGATAATCCTTCTCACCTTCTGAATATCGCGACTACTATCGCTGGATGCGATAAACTGTTGATAGTGAGTGATGAAGAAATTGCGAAAAAATATAATTTGGAAATTGTTAAAGATTTGAGAGGAAAATGGAAAACTAATGCCAAAGCTTATAAATGGTTAATTAAAAATTACGGCAACGTTGTTTCAAAAAATGCTGTCGCTTTGAATACAAGGGAATGCGAACCATATCTGAGAGATTATTGTATCGCAAATAAACTTTTTACATTTTGGGTGAGCGGAACAATCGATACTCTTTATCCCGGCGCTAACGCTTTAATTGAAGAAAAAATAATTACTGAAATTCTCGCGAAAAAATTCCCGGTCAATATTCCCGTTCTCGGTTATCCATGGCGCGGACATGGTCACGGTATCGGCGAAGGCGGTGGAGTAACAATGCTCAGCCGTGCAGGCAAATTTCTTATTCCAACCGACCTTTTTCATAATTTAAGCGTGTGGACACGCTTTGCTCCTGATGTCAAACCGATTCAGGCAAAGCTGCCTAAAGTAATTTTAGATAACAATAAGCATTACGCTTCCATCGTTATATCAGATGGAGATAATTTGTGCACATGGCAGGGATTTTTCCCTGACTATATTCAAAAACTTAAAAAAAATAACTTCCCGGTCGGTTGGACTCTCGGACCGACTTTGGTTGATCTCGCACCGCCTATTTTTGATTGGATTCGCGAAAACTTGTCGGCAGGAGATTCTGTCGGCTCAGGTGTTTCAGGTGTGGGCTACATCGCGATAGACGAATACGGGAAAGCGTTTGGAGATTCGCGTCAGGCTGTTATGAATGAATTTCTTGATCTTACATCCGAATACTGCAAAAAATCTGGCGAAGAATGGCTCTGGCTTATGCGTTACGGCAGCCCGGGCTGTGCCAACCTAAGCAACTGCACAAAACGTCTGAAAGGCATCAAGGCAATTATGGGTGGTTATGGTAAAGTTACTTCCGACATCAACAAAGGCGCTGAAATAATTAACGGTGTGGTAATATTTCATAGTTTAAATAATGGTGTTCCACTCGAAAAACTCAAATTAGAAATCAGGGATCTTCTCACCGGTTCACCGCGAAAAATGTTTCTCCACATTTTTATTCTCAATTGGAATTATACACCTGAAAAACTTATTAAATTGGCAAAATGGCTTGAGAAAGAAAATGTGGAACTTGTTCCGCCTAAAACTCTCGCAAGACTTTATAAGCAGGAACGGAAGT
>JAOZNZ010000575.1 GCA_029933535.1 bacterium
GCTAATATAAGTAACTTACAATATATTTTATTCTTTAAATAGTCCTTAAAGTGCTATTTTTACTATCAAAATTGGCATTCTAAGAGATTTTGACCACTAAATTCACTGGGAGTCACATAAAAAGCGCCAATGAAATAATACGCTATTGCGTGTTCATCGTCAATAATTGTTCTGTTCTGCAAAATAATGTACAGCAACGAAGTAACACTGTACTCATGTTCATTATTGGTGACAGCTAATGAAGTAACGTGCTACAACGTTCATCAACGAAAAACGTTGATTGTAATCAACGTTTTGTGTCGCTTATCAAATAAAATGTACCGTCCTTTTCGGGAGTGCTCCGATCAAGCAAAAAGTCAAATAAGTCATCAAATAGTATAAAAGAAAACCAAATCGTTATAGATTTTGTGATTTTTATATGTTATAATCTTATAATAATAGTAATAGTTATTTGTTAATAGTTAATAGTTAATAGTTAACGAATAACAAATAACGAATAACAAATAACGATTAACTAATAACGAATAACAGATAACAAATAACAAATAAAAAACAACAATCAATAAAATTATGAAAAATTTACTCGCTTGTATTGTATTAATAAATTATTTTTTCTTAATTAACTCTACTGGTTTAATCGCAAATACTTGTGACTTAAAATTAAGTCCGAATAATCGGTTTTTAGTCCATGATGACGGTACTCCGTATTTCCCTACAGGAGATACCTGCTGGGAAATTCCCTGGGATTTAGATCGCAGTGAAGTAGAAACTTATCTGCAAACCCGTAAAGACCAGAAATTTAATATGGTAGGAATTAACTCGTTTGATTGGAGTTTAAATAACTATGCTAATCAATATGGAGACCAGCCTTTTGTAATTGTTGGCGATAAATATGACCCGCTGCAGCCAATTACTACTTCCGGTAATAATCCTAACAACTCAACTGAATATGATTATTGGGATAATTTGGAATATATAATCGATCTCGCCGCAGCTAAGGATATATATGTGGTATTATTGCCAACTTGGGGATGGAGCCGTGTGGTCGGCGGATCAGCTTATCGTATTTTTACTGAAAGTAGTGCTTATACTTATGGTCAGTGGATAGGTAATAGGTTCAGCGGTAAAACAAATATTATCTGGATGATGGGAGGAGATTGTATTCCTGATCAATATACAGATTATAAACCTACATTTCGCAAAATGGCAGAAGGAGTAGCCGACGGAGTGAATGGAGTTAATAATAACGATGGCAACGCAGATTACAGCACAACATTAATGAGTTATCATGGTCCGAAATGGTCACATAGTTCTTCTTACTGGTTCCCTAACGATGCATTCATGGATTTTAACTCAACACAGGATCAGCCAAGCGATCAGATAAACAGAATTACATCTGATTATAACCTGGCTCCTGTAAAAGCAACCTGGCTTTTTGAAGGCGGGTACGAAGATCGCGTGAAAGCAGATGGCACTTATACAGATTGGCAATGTCGTTTCCAGGCTTATCAAACTGTTTTTGCGGGCGGTTTCGGACAAATGTATGGTCACATGAGTATATGGGAATTTAAAAGTGACTGGGTAACAAAATTACAGGCACCGGGCGCTAAAGATATGCAGCATATTTTAGCTTTGATGACCTCAGTAACTGATGATCAGTTTTTAAGCAGAATTCCTGACCAATCTTTGATTGACGGCGATACCGGTTCAATGACGGGAAGCGAAGGTATGTTTTCAACCTGTATTGTTGCTACACGCACATCCAATGGTGATAACGCTATGATTTACTCCGCAAACGGTCGCAATATTCGTGTGAAAATGAGTCTTCTCGCAGGTCCAACAATGACTGCCCGCTGGTTTGATCCGCGCTCAGGTGCATGGAGCAGCGCTGGTTCCGATGTTCCCAGCGGATCAGGAGCAGCTATTGTAGAGTTTGATCCTCCGGGCAGCACTGCTAATGGCAATGATTATATCCTTGTATTAGGTGGAGAAGCAACTCCGCCTGAACCTGTAGATCCTTACACCGACAATCTATACAATCGTGGTCTTTTACATTGCGACGCTGTTGAAACAAATCTGTGGCCTGATGGAGCTGCTAACTGCTTAATTACTCCGGATGACAATTCAAGCGGCCGACCGGCTATTGCGCCTATTCTTAATACCTCCAATAATTGGGATATTGGTATTGATAATTCTACACTGCCGACTTTCAAAACTAATTCTCCTTATGGTGGAGATTATCTTGAATTTGATGGAGGCGATACAATACGTATTACAAATGCATGGTTTGGCGGTGATAATTTGGACCTTGATTTGAGTTTCAGATTTAATGGATTACCTCCTGCTTCAGGAGATAATTACGCGGGAATGTTCTGGTCATATCCGGTGAAAGCTTATCTACAAAATACAGGTGATGATACATACGGAAAGGTAATGATGTTAGTTTACGATGCTGCAGGTAGTCCCCATTTCTTTTCGTCAACTAAAACTGTTAATCCAAATGTTTGGTATCATCTGAGCTTCTCAGCATCAAATAATAATCTGAAAGTGGTTGTTGGCAACGAGAGCGAAGGTTATGTAACCGATACCTCATCTGCAACCGGTTTATTAGCCCCGGGTGATTTTAACAATGTTATTATCGGCTCTGATTTCTTCGGACCTACCCGTTTATTCCAGGGAGATCTGGATGAAATAAGATGGGGAGTTATAATTCCTGAACCG
>JAOZNZ010000576.1 GCA_029933535.1 bacterium
ACCTTAGACCTTAGACCTTAGACCTTAGACCTTAGACCTTAGACCTTAGACCTTTAGACATCTTAACAGGAGGCTTTATGAAAAAATCAGTTTCATGTTTACTCGTTTTCTTTGTTACCACTTTACTGCCGGCAGCGAATATCCGGGACGCGAAAGTCAAAGAGATTGTTGATGCTAATACCATAATTGTAAAAGTGATTCCACAAGTGGATTTTAATGCATCATTAAGAAAAGCGAAAACAGTTACGTTGTACGGAATTACCACTCCGACAAGAATGACTGTTATAACAGAAGATGCTGTAAATTACCTGAACAGGCAGCTTCTTGGTCAAAAAGTAACTGTTTATGTTGAAAAGGACTTGGATAAGGATAGCGTTGTCGGACGCGTAAGGGCGCCAAGAATACGCGACGTTGGCGAGGAACTTATTAAGCTTGGATTGGCAATGCGCAAAAATGACAACGGAGAATACGAGAAAGAAGCGCTAAGAGCCCGAAAGAAGAAATTAGGATTATGGGCAGATATTTATCAAAATAAAACAGAAGAAGAAAATCTTTACGAACAAGATAACTCCGATGTAAAAGAATTTTCGATGTATAAATTAAAGCTCAGCGGTTATGACGCCTTCTATAAAATTGGTACGGGACCAAATAAATATCTTGTGTATCATAAAGACGGAAATGGGAGAGCATTAAAACAATATATTTTAGTCGGTATTAATCCGCAAAGAATTGACGTTCTGAGAAATGGTGACTTTGATGAAATAGTTGTTCAGTCAACAGGTAAACAAGGCGTTCGTTTCCCAAGCGGAAATGTAAAATATTTCCCCTTGCTGAAAGTTGTTGGAAGAAACACAGTGCATGGAGTCGGCGGGGAGTTGATGTATTACAAGTAGCCGTTTGCCGTGCCGATTATGTTTAAATTGCAGGCACGGCTGAGGAAATTTGCGCCGTTGTCGCAAATTTGATTTCAAAGTGTTTGCATGTAAATTAATTGATAAGCATTTACTTTTGACCTTCGACCTTTAGACCTTCGACCTTCGACTTTTGACTATTAACAAATAAAATAACAGGTATAAAATTCTATACCATAATTTAAAAATACTTTTTTAAATTAATATGAAAATACTTTTTGTGGCTGGGGAACCTTCAGGCGATGAACACGGTTCTCATCTTGTAAAATCTCTTTTAAAACGCTTGCCGGATATTGATGCTTATGGTATCGGCGGACCTTTAATGGAAGAAGAAGGTCTGCGATTAATTCACAACATAACAGAACTTTCCGTTATCGGGCTAATTGAAGTAGCCAAAAGTTATCCGCGATTAAAAAAAGTTTTCGACGATATGCTTAAGCATGTTGATGATGATAAACCCGATGCTGTCATTTTTATTGATTATCCCGGATTCAATCTTCGTCTCGCTAAAAAAATAAAAAAAGCGCATCCGGAAATTCCCGTGATATATTTCGTTAGTCCGCAATTGTGGGCATGGGGACATCGTCGAATTCACACGGTTAGAAAGATAGTGGATTTAATGCTTGTGTTTTTCCCGTTTGAGGTTGATGTTTATAATAAAGGCGGCAAATGGGTCGTTCACGACAACGAAACAATATCAATTGCTACGCATAAATTTCACACAAAATCGAATTTAACCGTTAAACATGTAGGTCATCCATTAATATCAAAATTAGAATCATTTGTACCTGACACAAATTTTTTAAAAGATAATAACATTCCCGATAATAAAAGAATAATTGCTATTCTGCCCGGCAGCCGTGAAAATGAAATAAAAAAAATACTTCCTGTCCTGTTGGAAAGCGCGTTGAAATTAAAAAAAGAGATACCAAATTTATTTTTTATACTATCATGTGCCCGACCCGGTCTGAAAGAACTGATAAACATTGAAATTGAGAGTTCCGGAATACAACTTCCATGCGATTTTTTAAGGACTGTTGACAACTCAATGTACGACATTGTTCACAACTCTGAGATAGCGCTTGTCACATCAGGAACAGCAGCATTTGAAGCCGCAATATCATTAAAGCCTGTTTTAGTTTTATATCGTATGAATTTCATCTCCTTTTTTGTTGCACGCGCGCTTTTTAAATTACCATTTATAAATCTTGCAAACATAATTGCCGGTAAAAGAATTGTTCCTGAATTCATTCAACATCAAATGACGAGTGATCGAATTGTTCCTGCTGCAAAGAAATATCTTTCTGATAATGATTATTATGACAAAACTGTTGAAGAATTGAAATCTGTGCGGGAAGATTTATGTCACGGCGATGCAGGCGAAAATGCGGCGGAAGAAATATGCGAATTCATACATAATAATTAAAGAATATTGTCAAAATAATTAATGCCAAAATGATTAAATTCAAATCAATATTTTTATGGCAAAATAATTTGTGGCAGAATGATTTATTATTTAACGATTTAACGATTTAGTAATTTAACATCGTTTCAATCATTTCAATCATTTCAATCATTTCAATCATAAAATATTAATCAAAATGCGAAGAATTGCCGCGCTGACAATTCCTGCGGCGATATCGTCGGCCATAATGCCCCATCCGCCTTTAATATTCTGTAATTTGCCTATTGGAAAAGGTTTAACGATATCAAAGAATCTAAATAGAATAAAACCCGCTATAATGTTAATCCATGTAAATGGTAAAGCGAAGAGCGTAATCATTATTCCCACAACTTCATCCACGAC
>JAOZNZ010000577.1 GCA_029933535.1 bacterium
TGATTCGAATTGATCCTTGCCATAGCCAGACAGGCGATGTCACAATCGCCTGGGTGCAAACTCAAACTACTGTCACAAACACCACATTAATTGCCTGGGATTTTCGGACGGGCTTCAATGGTTGGTCAGGAAATTTTGATGTCAGCGATTCGATTATTACGTCAGATGGCTGGTCATTTATTTCCACGGGTGTTGATCCCTGGTTGAACGCACCGCTTACAGATTTTCCGTCGGGAAATCAATTGACATTTATAATTAATATGAAAAGTAGTGCGGATAATAACGGGAAGTTTTACTACGCCCCAAATGGCGAGGCTTTCAGTGAAGATAAAACTGTTAGTTTTACTGTAAATCCGGACGGTCAATTTCACGAATATTATGTGCCCTTTCCTGCACTTGGACCGGCTTATAACTTGCGGTTTGACCCGGGCACTGCACCGGGCAATATTACAGTCCAACAGATACATGCAAAAACAATATCTGTAACATTGCCGTTATTTAAAAAACCATCGCGACCTCAGCAAAATCTCCAACAGTCTCTCAGCATTTCGTCCGGCGATCTCACTTTGACGCATTACCGTCAGCGCTGGGGAAATTTTGTGATCAATGTGGATGGAGAAGAAATCGCGTCTTCGCACAATGCAGATGAATTAGGTTTTGGAGTTAATGACCTTTATCAATTCACTTCACTTACTAACGCATCTTTCTCAGTAACGAATCAGAATGATACGCTTATTGAACAGGCGGTTCTTACAGATGATGGTGGAGGGACATGGACATTAACGCGGCAATTTACTCCCGGCACATTACCGGGAACTATTGATGTTCAAATGCAAGTTGAATGCAGTCAACAGCGCAATGTGCTTCATATTCCATGGCTAACTCTTTTCCCCGGCCTGGAAACTTACGGATCCGATAAAAAACAAGGATTGTTCGCGGGATTAGAATACCTTACTGATGAACCGAGCAGCAGTAAGAAAGATATTTCGACTCCGCAATATTTACGCCGAATTCCTCATTCAGACAAAATTACATTTCCACTAATGGCAATATGTCAAAACGAGCGATATTTTGGGGTGATGTGGTCTCTCTCCGATTACATCGCGGCAGTTTATGACACACCCGACAGAGTTTTCCATAGTGACTCTCAGATTATGGCTTTATGGGCACCGAAAGCAGGGGAGCTTCGTAACGAAAACTATCTTACCGCGCATTACCCTTTTATTCTTGATGCCGGATCACCGCTTGAAGCAAATTTTATTCTAACAGGCGGACTTGGCGATAGCGTTGTGCCTGCCGTACAAAATTATGTTGAGCTTTTCGGAGTTCCGGGACAACCGGTCTTCAATGGCGGATTTGACGCAGCTGTGGAATTGCTGTCGGCGGGTTGGACTCTTTCAGACGGATATGATGATGCGGGAAAATGGCGGCATGCTGTTTGGGGAAGTTCTTTTCCATTCCAAACCGCTGCAGACGCGGTTGTGTATTCAAAATGGCTTGCGAACCACAGTACTATTCCATCAACAATTTCCGCACTGGAAAATGCGGCAATTCTTGGTAAACAAAAACTGGACTCAAGTGACCCGAATTATCTATCCGGCGTGGCTCATAATTCATGGCCTATGCGTCACTTTATTCTTGGAAAAATTCCGGAGTATTTGTCCTATCGGCTTAGTCAGGGATTCAACTATCTCAGCGAATTTAATGATGACGGAATTCGTGTGTATACTCATGCAGCCGACAAACCGGATCTGTCGGTTACTCACTGGACTAACAACGCAAACGGCTATTCTGCTACTCCGCTTTATTACGCGCTTGAAGCTGCTGAACTTACAGGAAATGATTCATTAACCGCTCAGGCAATTGCGATTCTTGATAAGCAGACAATTTTGTATTCCAATTCCGTTCCGCGCGGCGCGCAAACGTGGGAAATTCCTCTGCACACTCCGGACATCATGGCCTCCGCTTATCTTGTTGGGTGTTATGTGAAAGGATATGAATTAACAGGCCGGGATGATTTGCTTGAACAGGCAAAATACTGGGCGTGGACCGGTATTTCATTTATTTATATGAATCGCTCAACTTCGGGAAGTATTGGCGATTTCGCAACTATTCCAGTGCTTGGTGCTACTCAATGGGTGGCACCAAATTGGATAGGGCGGCCCGTTCAATGGTGCGGCCTGGTTTATCGAAATAATTTGCTTCTCTTATCGCATTATGATTCCTCGGGTTTCTGGAAACAAGTTGCTGACAGCATTACTGCAAGCGGTTTACAGCAAACCTGGCCGCATAATGATGCCGGCAGACAAGGCCTCCTACCGGATTTCTTTTTTGTTGACATACAACATAGAGACGGCCCGGCAATAAACGCGGGTACTTTGTAGACAGGTCTTGCTGAATTATACGATAAAGGTTCTTTGTATGGATTCCACCGTTCTGAAACAATGAACTGGTTTATCCACGTACCAAGCAAACTCGAAATTCTTTCCGACACGAATAAGACAGTACATTTTACCGCTGACGGTTGGGGAGCAACCCCTTACAGCATCCTTTTGTCGGGAGTGGATGAACTTCCACCCGTCATTTTGTCCGGTGATTCCGGCACGCCAACGAACACTTTTTTTGTTCCGCAGTATCAATATCTTGATGGGAATGGCTGGCTGATTATAACAAATGTTGTTGGGGAGACTGAATTTCTGGTAAGTGCGATACC
>JAOZNZ010000578.1 GCA_029933535.1 bacterium
TGAAGCCGGATTACCGATGTGGCATCCGGGAATGTGGAACAATATTGTTGCAATTACCGGTGCGGGAAAAAATTTAAAAAAGCAAAATGTAATCAGTAACACAACCGATACATTATTTTTTGAGGATGATAATTACAACCGATTCATGCCTACAGGAGCGTTCAGGCAAACTGTAACATTTGTCGGCTGGTTTTCTTCATTGAATGAAATGCAAACATTTAAAACTCGTTCAGCCAAAGAGCGCGGTGCGATTTTCACATTAACCAATTCCGCACCTGATGGAATATTAATTACAAATGTAAGTTCGTCAAGCGATTATCGAATGACCCTTTTCACCGGCAACCGTCTTTCCGAAGAATTAAAAGCATCAGCGAGTTTTTTTGGAATGGAATCGCTTCAGGAAATAGAATTTTCAAAAAACGGTGTTGCGGTTTTTAACAATGGCAAGCCGGCAACGTCACAAGCATATAAAAAAGGAAATTATCTTGAACTGATAATCCGTTCACCCGAAAAAGGTGTTACCAAATACGATCCTTTTTTCATTGACAGTGCGATACTTGAGCAGCCTGAATTTATCACACTTTACAATAATTCTGAATCATTCATAAATATTCATAACTGGCGGCTTAGTTACAAATGCGGTGATTTGCTTTTCAATTCTTCGCCATTCAGGACATCATCATATTATTCAGTAAAATCGGCCGACAGGATTGAAAATCCTTCACCTGTAATTCCGCCGAATTCATCGTTAATATTAACGGCGGATTTATCTCTTTTCGACAGATTTTCCGGAGCAAATAAAAATGGGATTTGGGGAGATAATGCCGGGGAAAATATTCCGGCAATACAAGTTGATAAGAATGCCTGGGGGCCTTTATTCAAAGTTAAATCAATCAAACCACTTAAAACTTATTCACAAAAAAGTACATCAAATAAAAGTCACCCATGGGAAACCGATTGGGAAATCGAAATTGACAGCGTTAATTGGTCGGACAAAATTTCTGATTTGAAAAATGAAGTTGTTTTCTTTGACGCCGATGGCGATGATGAGAAATATTCACCGGTACCGGGAGTTATTATAAAACAAAATTCATTCTCGTTAGTTGTTCGTTTTGCCGGTTCGAGCAAAAGGTTTAGCAGTACAAAGAAAGCGGAATTAAAGTTCAGCGGGTTATCAGATATAATAAGTAAATATTATCTTTTAAACCCTGAAGGCAAAGTCGTCGCTATAATTCGCAAGCCGCAAAAAGTTAAGCGCGAAAACAAATCGAGCATGTTCAAAAAACTTTCTTCGGGTGAGCTTGAGGTTAATGAAATAAACTGGGGAACAGTGGTACATCAAATAAATAACAGTGAAAACAACTGTCGGCAGATTAGGAACTACAAATATGATTCACCTATTGAAAAATCAGCTGTTTTAAATGAACTTAAAATAAACATATCAAACGACTGGTATTTATGTAATTCGCGATTTATGGAATTCGGTGATGCGCTTACCCATCCATTGAACAATATAAAAATAATAAATGATGAAATAAAGATTAAAAAAATCGAAGGAAGCAAAATTATTTTTGACGGTGATTCCCCTGAATTTCCGATTGGCTCTCCGGGCATTTTTGCAAATAAACTTTTTATTAAAGGTAAAGCTCCCCTATCGATTCAATCGTTCAGCGAATCTTCATGCAAATTGTTAATTCCGAACATTTTTGCATCAACACAGACTGTAAATAAATCGGCCGTAATTTCTCCCGACGGAACATCAGGAGGAGTTCACATATTCGGATCACCCGGTTCGATAATATTCGAGTGGACAAATTTACCGCAAGTTAGTTCATCTGTAAAGTTAACGCTTTCAGGCCGTGGAATGAGGGAAGTTTTTTTCCCTGCAAGTATATTTGAGCAAAACGCGCTGACAAATAAGTTATTAAAGCTATCGATAGCGATATGGGATGAAGATAAAATAAAATATATACCTATTGTAAAGAAAAAAGCTTTTGACTTATCCGACCGTATTTTTCTCGGAACGATACCGGAAAGGATTTTAAAGTCCGGGCGGTTAAGGCTTAAGATTACAACTCACAATGTTTTATCAAAAGAGCACGCTGCATTATGGTTGCGCGGAATTTATCTTCATCCATTTACGGAAAGAAGATATGTAAATATAAATACTGTTTCTCAAAATAAGTTTGCATATATTTGTAAAAATAGAACAAACCTCGCGATTGCACTTTCCAAGAATATTCGTTCGGGAAAACATTTCAAAACCGCCGGTGAATTGTATGAAACAATAAAAAAGAATAAATTATCAATGATCGGGACTGAGAAATTTATTGTTCGGTCAGAAATTTTCAGAGTGGAAATAGAAGCTGAAACAATCAACAAAGAATCACAGGAAATACTCTCACGAAAAGTTGAAAAAAAAATAATAAACCGTTCGGTCCAGTCTCACTGAGACCAGATTCCGGCAAAGCCGGAAAAGTATTCGGTAATCGGTAATCGGTTGGTCGATGCTATGGGAGTTATGGGAGAAGATTCGAAGTTAATCGCTTTCCCCTATTAACTATTAACTATTAACTATTAACCCAGCCTATGGCTGGGCAAGCTGCTCGCGCCGGGAACCAGGCATACGCCGGTCAAGAGCGCGGCTTACACCTCCCCACCTTCCCACCTTCCCACCTTCCCACCTTCCCACCTTCCCACCTTCCCACCTTC
>JAOZNZ010000579.1 GCA_029933535.1 bacterium
GTAATATTAAATAATTTTGTATCCCCTATTTCTTTATTTTGAATTTTTGATTTCAATAATTTAAAACTTGGTAAGAATCTTACCCAGAAAGCTTCCATCAGGAAAAGATTCTTTTCACGGGATAGTCGAACAAGTTCCCTTGCTTGCTTGGCATTAACAGTAAAAGCTTTTTCAATCAACACATGTTTACCGTGTTCCAAAGCTAATTTAGCATTATCGAAATGAAAGTTATGAGTTGTAGCGACATAAATTACATCAATATCTTTGCTGTTAACTATTTCCTCATAACTATAGGCATTTTCAACACCAAACTCTTTCGCAAATTTTTCCGCTTTAGAAATTGTTTTTGACGCTACACCGATTAATTGACTATCGGGATGTAAATTAAGTGCATCCGCCATTTTTCTTGCAATAATGCCTGCCCCGATAATCCCCCATTTGATTTTTTTAGTTTTCATTTTATATTTTGGTTTTTTGTTAGTTTAAGATAATTAATATACTGCCACTAAGGCATCCGTCAAATGCCGGATAAACTTCTACACTAAGAAATTAATTCTTTTTTTATGTCAAAATAATTAGAGTCAACAACGAAGTAACGTCGTACTCGCGTTCATGATAATACAAATTTATTTATTAATATTAAAACAATAATTTTTCTTACTTAATCATTTTGCTGTTCATTATTTTGCAGACTTTTTATTTCGCAGAATGATTGACAGCAGAATGATTTTTTTAATACAAATACAATTTCTTTTACTAAAACACTAAAAGTCGTATTTAAGTAATTATTCTGCCACTAATTATTTTGCCAAATCTCCTTTATTTTAATTAGCCACGAAGGCACAAAGAAATTCAATTACTTATTTGGTTATTTTTCTTTGGTTTCTTCCAATAATCCATAATTCCAGCAATCCAACGATCCATATAATTCCCGGTTCCGGCAAATATTCATACGCACCCATATCAACTGTTCCGCCGGACAATCTCGGATTGCCGTCTAAATCAGTTGCTGTCCACATCCAACTCATATTAGTTCCGACATTTATGCAAGGTGAAAAACTTTCCAGACGATAATTGCCCGATGCTGCATCTACGAATTCAGGATTATTTGTTATTATTCCATTATTAAGATTTGTCCAGTTTTCTATGCAATTATAAAGATTAGAGCTAAGATATGAAAAATAGTTGACATCCGTATTATTCCATAAAATAGAGTTCATAACCGTGCCGCCATTATAGCAATACACGCCGCCACCGTTATCAAAAGCCGAATTCCCGATAATAGTGCAGTTCAAAAGGGAACCACTGTAGCTGCAATATACTCCCCCTCCATCATTCGAAGCCGAATTTCCGCTAATAATACTATTCTGAACCGTGCAATGATATTCACAATACATTCCGCCACCATTATAGGAAGTCGAGTTTCCGCTTATAGTGCAATCTTGAACTGTGCCACCATCGCAAAGCACACCACCGCCGGCATTCGAAGCAAAATTGCCGGTAATAGTGCAGTTTTGAACTGTTACATCTCGACAATCTAAACCACCGCCTTCGTTTGATGCCAAATTTTCACTGATAGTGCAGTTCTGAATCGTTCCACCTTCAAAATAATCCACTCCTCCACCATTATCTGAGGCAAAATTTCCGCTAATAATGCAGTTTTGAACCGTTCCGCCAAATACGAAACACACACCGCCAGCATTATCTGATGCTGAATTACCGCTAATAGCGCAGTAACGAATTGTGCCCCCGACTTCGCAATATATACCACCTCCATCATTCGAAGCTGAATTACCGCTAATAATACATTTCTGAATTATGCCGCCAATCTTGCAATGCACACCACCGCCGTCATGAGCATTACCATTAGTTATAGTAAAGCCATCTATTATACTGCCATTATTTAAATAAAAACATCTAATTATCTTATTTCCATCAACGATAGTTTTTTCAGCACCATTCACGCTTTTGACAGTTATATTATTTGTTACATAAATTTGATCGGTCGGATAATAAAATCCGTCATTAACGAGAACAGTATCGCCCGGTACAATTGCATTATCGATTGCCGGTTGAATATTAGTTGCAGCAGTTACCCAACTTATATATGGAGATACAGGATTAACATTATTTATGTCTACATAATAAATTTGTTTTTCTACAACTTCTACAACTAAAGTAGCAGAAACACCTGCCGGATATGTATCATTAAATGCTGTTAAAATCACTTTGTAAACTCCAGAGGTATTCCATGAATAATATCCACCAAGTGTGTTTTGCCAAGTATCTCCATTATCAAATGACCATTGGTTACGGGAACTTTGACCAAGAACTGACGCATAAAAATTATTTGAGTAACCTGTTGCAATTTTGTTGTGTTTTGCGGAAACAGATACAGAAAGTTGGCCGGTACATGTACATAATACCGGTTGGTCACAACCAATCGCCGGTGGATTAACCCACGAATCGCCATCAATATCTGAACCAGATGTAAAATTAATATTGCCGGCCCCAACACAAGGTGAATTAGAAGCTATATGTCCGCTATCAAGTAATATTGGACTGTCAGAAATATTGCCGTTACCAAATGCCAAAGGAATTGTGCAATTATATTCAAAAGTAGAATGGTATATATAATAATTCGGATGCTCAATAGCATCGTTATAATAAATAATGCTATTATGAACCGTGCAGTTAATGCAACTTGCGCC
>JAOZNZ010000580.1 GCA_029933535.1 bacterium
TATTTTCCTGCATTTTGCAAATTGGTTCACGTTAAAAATAATCATGAAGATATTAGCTGCAATCGGAAAGCGGAGTAGCCGCAAGAGAGCATAGCGAGCTTGTGGAAATCTGACACCTGACACCTGACACCTTCCCACCTTCCCACCATTAACCATTAACTAATAACTGCTCGCGCTGGGAAACCAGCATACGCGGGTCAAGAGCGCGGCTTGCTCCACCTTCACACGACTCATCTTGACATTCTAAGTTTTTTTATGTATAATACACGAAACAATTGTTGTTTTTATGAAATTATATGCTTGTTATAGAAATATTAGGAGAACATCATGGATACTATACTAACTTTGGAAGAAGTTGCAAAATATCTGAAAGTATCAGAAAGAACCATTGTAGATTGGGCAACAAATGGTAAAATACCCGGCGGAAAACTGGGAAACTCGTGGCGATTCAGACAAGGTGATATTGACAACTGGATAAACGAAAAGCTACGGCCTAACCTATCCCGAAACATACAAAATACTTTTCCTATAAAGTCGCTTATCCGACCTGACAGAGTTTTCATGACGAAATGCAAAACGAAGGACGAGATATTAAATTTTCTGATTGATAAGAGTCACAACATTCCCGGGATTTCTTCCCGAATGGAGCTTTCGAACGCGATATTCGAGCGTGAAAAACTCATGAGCACAGGTATTGGATTGTCAATAGCTATCCCGCACGTAAGGTTGAACAGCGTCTCAGACATATCTGTATTTGCGGCGATAAATGAAATTGACATTACCGATTACGAAGCTATAGATAACAAATTTGTTAGAATAGTAATTATAATAATTGCCGGACGAAGCAACCACACAGATTATATAAAAGTCCTGGCAAAGCTATCCGGTTTATTAAAAAGCGATTTGACCCGCGAACAAATTCTTGCATCGAAATCTATCGAAGATACATATAATATTTTAACCAACTCGTCCGAATCTTTGTAATTCGGCTTATTAAAAATGGATCTTGGTATTTTTATTCTTTTTGGAATTGGTGTTCTTGGCGGTATTATAAGTGCATTGTTTATAAGAAAATTAAGCGTTCCGCAAATTCTAGGATACATCATTTGTGGTTTTATTATCGGTGCCAGTGGTTTTAATATTGTTAAGTCATCTGATATTCACGCATTAGAACCTTTTAATATGTTTGCGCTCGGAATAATCGGTTTTCTTGTTGGTGGTGAATTAAGTTTTAAAACCTTCAGAAAATATGGCAAACAGTTCGCTGCAATTCTGCTCGGAGAAGGCCTTGCCGCGTTCTTTCTAGTTTCTGCCGCGACTACCGCTATTTTATATTTCGTAACTCATTCTATGGCTATAAGTTTAGCATCCGGAGTTGTTATCGGAGCAATCAGTTCCGCAACCGACCCGGCAACAACGATGAGTGTTTTATGGGAATACAGAACTGCCGGGGTGCTTACCACAACACTTATCGCCATTGTCGCTCTTGACGATGCGTTAGCCATGCTTCTTTATGCATTAGCCACGGGTTTATCACAGATACTCACGGGCGGTGATGATGTAAATATACTCAAAGAATTTTTCATTGTGGGCAAAGAACTCACAGCGGCTTTGATACTCGGTGCTTCGGGCGGTTTTGTAGTTTCGTTTGTTCTTCATAAAAGCAAACTTTACGATCAAAATATTGCTTCTTCAATTGCTGCATTACTACTTTGCATTGGTGTTGGAATTTATTTTGATTTGGATGTTGTTCTCGTCGCTATGGCTATGGGATTAACTATCGCGAACACTGTTCCTAAAAGAAGCCACGAATTATTTAAATACATAAAGGAATTATCTATTCCAATTTATGTATTTTTCTTTGTACTGATTGGCGCACGAATTCAACTTAATCAAATGCCTTTATGGTTATGGGGAATTATAATTTCTTATGTTTTATTACGAACAGTCGGCAAAATTGTCGGAGCATATTACGGCGCGAAAATCAGCGGCGCAAGCGACCACGTCAGAAAATATACCGGCCTGGGGCTCGCGGCACAGGGAGGCGTTACAATCGGTCTCTCTATTATGGCGGGATATAAACTTAAAGGAATAATGGTAAGTGATGGTTTATCGGTTGGTGATATGGTTATTTTCACTATTGCTACGACAACGTTTCTCATCCAGATTGTCGGACCCAGTTTGGTAAAACTTGCTGTATCGTTTGCTAAAGAGACATACAAAAATGTTACAGAGCAGGATATAATTGCGAAATATAAAGCCAAAGACAAGATTGCGGATGAGGTATCAGTAATATCGCCTGAAACAACATTGAAAGAACTTTTCAATGTTTTATCACAAAGCAAAAGAACATTTATTCCATTAACGGATAAATTAAATAAGTTAGTTGGAATCATTTCTTTAAATGATCTTAAAGACGTTTTAATCGACCAAACTACTTGGGAATGGGTTCTTGCAGGCGATTTAATGAATCTTGATTTCGAGACCGTTGAAGATAATGAACAGCTTTCAGATGTATTAGACAAAATGAATCAAATACAGGCAGATAACATAGCTGTTATTGATAATAGCAGGAATTTTGTAGGAATAATTGACAAAAAAAATGTTATCAATAATATCAGAAAAGAAATGATCCTCAGTAAGCAGTAGTAAGAAGGTGTCAGGTGTCAGGTGTCAGGTGTCAGGTGTCAGGTGTCAGGTGTCAGGT
>JAOZNZ010000073.1 GCA_029933535.1 bacterium
TCATTGCTGCTCCATCAAAATCCACAGTAATAGAGCTCAAAATTGGAGAAGGGATATCATCTATTTTTATATAAACTGTGTTCCCGTTTTTCTGCAGCTGAATTTTGTGATAAGCCTGATAATTAAATCCGGAAGGTAAAGCATAATTAGCAGTATCGTAACTTCCATCGTTCATTCTTTGATAAAACCATTTGTTTGCAGTTTGGTCAAATCCTACACGAAGCCAATCTGTACCGTCTTTGACAATGCACAGTCCTGCTTTTGCTGAAGATCCGCCGATAAGTTTTACATTTGCTTCCGCGAGAAAATCATCAGCGTTTTTGTGGTTAAGAATTACATTATTGAATCCTGTAGCAGTTGTCTGCCTGAGCTCGTTGTCAATTATGTTCCAGGCTCCCGCGTTAAGTGTCCAATCGGATGGCAAAGCTCCGCTTACTTCGTTGAAAAGCCCGAGATATTCCGGGCGAGCCGGTGGCGGATGATAGCCTGTAGAGTCTCGATGAGTTGGTGCATCGGCTTTCATATCATCACCAAGAAAGTAAAGCCTGTCAATGTATTGCCCTTGTTCAATAATAGCATCAGGACTAACCGTTCTTACATGAGCGAAATATCCTACCCATCTTTCAAAACCGTTGGGTCCTTCAACCATCCACGGCTGCCCCATTCTGATGAACTCACGATTTGAATCGAGCATTTTTCTGGAGATAATCGGGTCAGCATATTTACCGCTGTTATTAAAAGCTGTTGGACTGGTGGCTTCAACACCTCTGATTCTATAATTATAATTAAGTGTGTGATAAGTGGCGTAAAGCATATAATATTTATCACGATATTTAAAAACTTTTGAACCTTCGGTTATATTATCGCCATCACCGGTTGATGAAGAAATAAGCATGGGATATGACGGACTTGAAAAAGTAAAAAGATCAGTCATTGGTCTGTAATGAATAGTGTTTCCCGATTCAAAGCGTGTTGAATAAAAAGTCGGAGTTCCATCATCATCAATAAAAGTGTCAGCGTCAATTTTCGACGCAAAATTATAGTCGTAATGTTCATAGTATGTCCCAAGTGGAGATACATTATTAGTAGCGAGAATAATATCAACACCAAGTTGAGCGTAATAATAATAAATCCCATTATAATATCTCATATGAGAAGCATGGATGTCACGGTCAGGATTAACCGGGTCAGTAGGAGTGTACCAGCTATTGTTGAAAGAAAAGACATGAGTTCTCCATCCCCAGTTTCTCAAGTCTCTGGAAACGAGCATATCACCATACATAAAATTTCCTGAAAAATAATATTCGCCGTTATATTTCATAGCATCGCAATCGTATAACGCATCCTGATATGACATAGGATTATTAACGGCGAAAGTCAAATTAACGCAGCAAAATAAAAAAAGAGTTATCAGAATAATTTTCATTTTATAATTTTTCAGTTGTCAATTTTTATGTCCGCCGACTCGAGGTCGGCTGGACATTTCTCCTTTTCGAGTGTCATCTAATAACACTTTATCTTTTTCTAAAAAAAAACTTGCAATCAGTCCTGCTAAACCCAGAACTGCAGGCTCCGGAATATTGTTAATTGTTACATCACTGAAAACAGCGCCTGTAAATCTATCACTGTTTTCTGCTGAAACGGCAAGACCGATGTGACAATTCTGATTAATATTAATCGTTTGACTGCCAACAAGTTCCCATGATTCTCCATCACGCGACCAGTAACCTGAAAATACATCTCCCATTCGAACAAGTTTTATGTAAGAAGGGAAAATTTTATGTTTATTTATTTCTGAAACTCCCGTTCCCCAGCCGGTACCACCACGCCAGATGATTTGCGCACAATTAATGTCGTTAGCATCGTGCTTTGAGAGGGCAAGATAAACCATAGCTGAATTAGATTGAAGACTTTCGCGAATCATTACTGCTGCTTTCGACCAGTAAGCTGCCGGGTCGGCTGTTTCTACTTTCACAATAATTTCTTTATCGGAATTCATTTGCTGATAAACAAAATACCCTTCATCTGTAGTATCCCAAAAATGCCAACCGCTTGCGTTTATTGTTATATAATCCTCGGTAAAATCTACTCTGCCCGGATAATTTACCGGTCCAAGGTCAGTTCCATGCCACAGTGAGGGCAAAGTTTTGTCTTTAGTTTCATAAACGAGAATTGTACTAAAATTCGCGTCCTGATTTTCCGTGATAAGACCAACCTGTGATGCTCCGAAACCGATATTTACAGTTTTTAATTCTTTTCCATTAACAAAAAGAATGACTTTGTCACTAAGTTTTGCAGCACGGATGTTCCAGCTTCCGGGAGTTGGATTGTAAGTTATAGATGTATTGGATTCTAAAAATGCAACACCGTTAGTTAGTCCATAAACAACGAGTTCAGTTGTTGCAGGGTCAACTTCGGCGATAAGAAAATTATTCCCGTCAATCGCAACAGGGAAAATTCCTAATCTACGACCGACATTTGAATTTGATGTTTTTACGGAACAGTGAACATCAATTTCATATTCGTTCATCAGGTCGCCTTTGAAAATATATTTTGTCCCGTTAGTTTCTGTCGAATCAATTCCCGTGGAAACATAATTCCAGGTGCCAACAACAGGAACACCACTTTTTGTTCCGCCCCAATATTGAACACGACTATTCCATTCATCCCAGCCGATAGTGTAAACTACGCCGTCAAAAGACGCTTGTGCTACGTCAGTAAAAAGTTCAGGCATTGCTGCTCCATCAAAATTCACAGTAATTGAGCTCAAAGTTGGAGAAGGAATATCATCTATTTTTATATAAATTGTATTCCCGTTTTTCTGTAATTGGATTTTATGATAAGCCTGATAATTAAATCCTGAAGGTAAAGCATAATCAGCAGTGTCGTAACTTCCATCGTTCATTCTTTGATAAAACCATTTGTTTGCAGTTTGATCAAATCCTACGCGAAGCCAATCTGTTCCGTCTTTTACAATGCATAGACCTGCACGTATTGATGAGCCGCCGTTAAGTTTAACATTTGCTTCCGCGAGGAAATTATCAGCGCTTTTGTGATTAAGAATTATATTGTTAAAACCTGTAGCAGTAGTTTGCCTGAGCTCGTTGTCAATTATGTTCCAGGTTCCCGCGTTAAGTGTCCAGTCTGCCGGTAAAGTTCCACTTGTTTCGTTGAAAAGCCCGAGATATTCCGGGCGAGACGGTGGCGGATGATAGCCTGACATATCACGATGAGTTGGTGCATCGGCTTTGAGATCATCACCAAGAAAATATAAACGGTCGATGCATTGTCCCTGTTCTGTTATCGTTCCCGAAGTAGCTACATGCGCAAAATATCCTATCCATCTTTCAAAACCGTTTGGTCCTTCAACAACCCACGGTTGTCCGATTCTGACAATTTCTCTGGTTGCGTCAAGTGTTTTTCTGGCAATAATAGGGTCTGTATATTTCCCGGAATTACTAAATGAAGTCGGGCTGTTTGCTTCAACACCTTTGATCCGATAATTAAAATCAGCAGTACCATAATTATTGTATAGCATATAATATTTATCACGATACTTAAAAACTTTTGAAGCTTCGTTAATGTTGCCGCTATCGCTGCCGGAAACTGAAATTCTTTGAGAATTACCACCGGAAAGGGTAAATAAATCACTCATTGGCCATGAAAATACGCTTTCACCATCGACTAAACGAGTCGAATAAAATGTGAATGTTCCATCATCATCACGAAAAGTGTCACTGTCTATCCAATCTGCAAAACCACTACTTCTATCATGTTCGAAATATGTGCCGGTCGGAGACACATTATTAGTGGCGTGAGTAATTCTGTTTCCGGCCGAAACACCGAGATGAGCATAATAGTGAAAAATGCCATTATAATATCTCAAATGTGATCCGTGAATATCTCTGTCTGTACCTGTATGCCAACTGTTACTAAATGAAAAGACATGAGTTCTCCAGCCCCAGTTTCTCAAGTCTCTTGAAACAAGCATATCGCCATTTAGAAAGTTGCCGGAAAAATAGTATTCGCCGTTATATTTCATCGCATCACAATCGTAAACTTCGTTAATCCATGACATAGGATTATTTACTGCAAAAGACAAATTTACGCAGGAAATCGAAAATAGAATTAAAAGCAGAATACTTTTAAGGTTAGTTGGTAGATTGGATTTCATTTCTTATTTATTTGTTATTGTTTATTGATTGACAAAAAAACCAAAGCAAAAACCAGGCATACGCCGGTCACGCGCTTTGGTTACTTTATTATATTATACCAAAAACATCACAATAAGTCTATAATTATCGTTGTTTGACTAAAAACAAAATTCCAAATATATAAATTAAACATACAGGCTCGGGAATCACAGTTATAGCCTTGTTAGAAAAAGCATACCACGCCCAAATATTTGTTGAATCACCCGGAACGCTCGTTGAAGTGATCGAAAAAGTTCCATTTTCGTTCGGAATATATTCATAAGTTATTTTCTGCGCGTTGCCGATTCCATATCTTGCCATACTGAAGTCTCTGGTTTTTCCTCCGGTGCTTCCTGAAATTAACGCGTGATTTATCTCATCATATCCCAGACAATACAATGTTAATTCATAAACAAAATTTATATTTAGATTTGAAAGCATAAGGGCTGAAGAATAATCAGTTGAATAAACAGCACCTGTCGTCAAATAAAAACTGTTTCCGGAAAGAAAATCCGGTAATCCGGCATCGTTGATATATAAATTCACAAAGTCATTTGAGGGACTGTATAGCATCCAGTTTTCACCTGAAAGATCGTTCCCGACTCCTGTAAAATTAACACCATTAATATTTACGTCATAAGGTGTCGTGAAATTTACTGCGTGAGTATAAATTTTTGTATTTGTAATTCCTGAATCAGCATCGGAAGTCCACGGAGAAATAATTGGTCCTGAATCTTTCAAAACAGAAATTTTCAGATTATCGAGCAGCACATCTCCAGCTGTATAGCTCATACATGTAATAAAATTATTAGTAAAGCCATTTTTATGAGAGTAAACGTAAGAATTAATCGATGTGTCAATTATCATCGGTACATCATTTAAAAACATTGACACTAGCGCGTTATCTCCATAATCAAATTGTGAAACACAAATTCTTACTTTTACAGGATAAGCCATCGGATAATTTGCATTTCCGATTTCATCATTATCATCAAAAAAAGTATAAACACCATTGTCACGAAATATTACCGACATTCCACTCGGTTTCCAAGGTTCCCACATTGGTAAATCTTTACCGAAACAAATCCCGAACCAAGTGTTGGAATTTAAAGTTTGATGAGAAAATTCCAATTCAATTTCAAAATCATGTGAATTTGTAAGAGTTTGGTTAAGAGAAAATAATGACGGCTGATCTTGCGATAACATCCTGCACTTTGCAGCATAAGTACCCGAATTGTTTACAAAAATATCACATGAAAATAGATAATCTGTTGGAGCGAGAATACCTGTTTGCCTCCCTCCGGAATTATCGAAATTTATATTTCCTCCACCACTGCTTATATTAAAATCATCTGATAAATAAATTGTTCCGGAAGTTAAAATATTTTGCGGAAAAATATACGCAAGCGATTTAAAAATAGCTGAATCGCCGTCTTTGGCTGTCCATAAACCTTCCTGCTCCGTTGTGTCATAAGTCCAGAAAAGCCAACCGGTAAATCCTTTGTTAAAAGTTTGAGTCGCGAATAAAGACATCTCATTGACAGCCAAAGAAAGAGTTGGATAACGATGTGAAAACGCACCGAACTCCCCCATTAAAAGCGGCACGCCAATCCGTGCACAATCTTTCCGGGTTGTTTCGAAATCTATACTGCGATAATCTTCCGCAATTGAATTTGCCGTGGAAGGATAAATATGTATGTCCACAAAATCTAACTTCGATTTCGTAAGCGCAAGCGGACGTGCAGGCACTCTCTGATCAGGCGTTGTGTCGCTTTTCAAATAAACCGGACCTGTTCTGCCGACTGCGTTAAAAGTAAAAACGCTTACACTAACCATGGCTTCGGAATCTATTTTTCCAACTTCGGTAACACACTGATTACACAAATTTTCAGCTTGCGCGTCCATAAGTTTTTGCAATCCTGTTTCCGATGACAAGTCATAACTTTTATCATTATAATCAAAAAAACCGGTGGTTAAGGAAAGCGGTTCGTAATCCATGAAATAGCATAACTCATTTTGGATCTCATAAGATAAAATTACAGGTAAAAGTTCCGGCGCATTTGATTTTATGTCTTCCGCAAAAGCTGAAAGTAAAGCCGCTCGTGTTTCCGCCGCACCTTCCCTAAAATAAAGCCAATTTACTCCGGTAACTTTTGCCTGCGAAAGTGGTCCATGATGCAGCCATGATTTTGCAGGAGGTCCCCACATATCAAAAGCAAAGATAACGTAAATTTCATTAGTATCAGCACGCTGCAGAAAATCTATAACGTTTGTCATATATTGCGGAGAAAACCGTGTTGCAGAATCTGTTTCAAAAAGTCCCAATGGAGACGTAACATCAAGAAAAACACGTACAACGTTAAAATTATTGGTTTTTAAATCCTGAAACATATCATCTATTTCGGAGATAATGTAATATACAGGATCATAATTGGCGTGAACTACTTGATTGGAAACTTGCGGCCGCAAGCGAACATAATTAAATCCGCGTGGGACAAATTCTTCACCGTTAGATAAATTAATAAATTTGCTCTGCCGAACACCAATTCGATCGTTTGCAGAAACATTTAAATTAACCGATAATGCGGCAAATAAAATAAGAAAAAAACATTTCATGTTTGTTAGTTGATCTGGAAATTCATCCCGATCAATCGGGATGAATTTAGTATTCGTTTCATCCTTGGGTATTCCGTGTTTGCAAAGCACCGGCACATGTCGGGTCAGGTGTCAGGTTATTCTTACTCCCCTCCTGTTTTACCGAATATATCCTGGGCGGATTAATTATTGAATGTTTTTTTTTACATTCAGACTTATGATTTCGGAATAACCAATGGATTTGCCCGAACAGCATTACCTTTTTCATCGATAAAGTATTTACGATCTTTTTTTATATATTGCAGATATTTTTGATCAGAAACTCTTAAAACAACTTCGTCATAGGATATTTTTCCAGCATCAAACAATAGTTTTAACGATTTGTCCATTGTCACATTTCCAAATTTCTGGCCAGCTTCCATAAGTGATTTAATCATGTGCATTTTCCCATTTCTAATACTAGCCGCAACTGCATTATTAACAATTAGTGTTTCAGTCGCAAGAATTCTTTTCGCGGCATTTCTTTGTGGTATAAGCTGCTGAGCAAATACACCAAGTAAGGTTGCGGCAAGCTGCATTCTTATTTGATTTTGTTGATGGCCCGGGAATACATCAATAATCCTATCAATAGCTTGAATAGCATCGTTAGTATGAAGTGTGGCAATAACAAGATGACCTGTTTCGGCAGCAGTAATTGCCGCCTGCATCGTTTCTATATCGCGCATTTCACCGACAACGATTACATCAGGAGCCTGTCGCAACACATATTTTAAAGCTTTTGCAAAAGAGTTTGTGTCATTCCCTATTTCACGCTGATCAATTATTCCTTTGTTATTTTTTTGTATGTATTCTATGGGGTCTTCAACGGTAATGATGTGAGATGATTTAGTTTTGTTGATAAAATCAATAATACCGGCAATAGTCGTAGTTTTCCCCGAACCTGCCGAACCTGTAATTAGAATCAACCCGTTATTTTTAAGAGCAAAATCTTTTAAAGCATCTGGAATACCAAGTGAATCTATATTAGGAACTTTAGTAGAAATAATTCTAAAAACAGCGCTGATAGAATTTTTTTGAAAATATATATTAGCGCGAATTCTTAATTCATCAGAAATTGAATACGAAAAATCATATTCTTTGTCTATAAAAATCTGTTCACGCTTATCTTCACTAACTAAGTTTAAAATCATCTTTTCAGCGTCATTGTGCGACAGCTTCTTTTCACCAATTTTTTCCCATTCGGAATTGATTCTTAACATTGGCTCTGAGTCTTTAGTTATGAGCACATCACTTGCCCCTTTCTCATGAGCATATTCTAATATTTCAATAATTTTATTAAACATATTATTAATATTTATTTGTATTTACTTTTACATGTTCAGCAAAGCTGTTAATTCGTCAGGGACATTTCTGTTTTAAAAGTACACCCGTGGCATATGAACATGAGTACATGTTACTTCTTTAGCAGTGTTCGCGAAGAGCCCGGCGTATGCTGGGTGATGTTCGGATCACGGTTCTCGGACCACCGATCACCGATTACGGATTACGGACTACGGACCACGGGTTTCAGACTACGGGCAGCGGCAGCAAATTTTTCTCAAATTCTTCCGGTGTCCATGAAACTATTTCCTCAATTTTATGTGATTGGTCAATTGAATAATTACCGCTTCGGAGTCTCACAAGTGTTTCCATACATCCCCCCCCATTTGACAGTTTTTCTCCAATATCATTACATAAAGTTCTGATGTAAGTTCCTTTAGAGCAAACAGCGTGAAGAGTTGCACGCGGCCATGCCACGTTTTCAAGAACAAGTTTTTTAATTGTAATTTTCCTCGGCTCACGATCAACCGTTTTCCCCTCGCGACCAAGTTTATAGAGACGTTTTCCATTAATTTTAACAGCGGAAAACATAGGTGGCAGTTGCGAAATTTCGCCGCGAAATTGTTGAAGAACTTCTTCTATTTCTTCAGCGCTTCTCGCAGGCGGATTTTCGTCTTTCTCAATCACTTTTCCCGTAATATCCTGCGAATCGGTTGTCGTACCGAAAAGAATATCGAATCTGTATTCCTTGTCATCTGCAATCAACTGATTTGATAGTTTTGTTGCTTTGCCGGAAAGTAAGACAAGAACACCAGTTGCTATCGGATCAAGTGTTCCCGCGTGACCAAGTTTATTCAACCTGAAATTGCCTCTGATTTTTGCAACAACATCGTGAGAAGTCCATTCGGTCGGTTTATCGCAAACAAGGATTCCAGTAATATTTCTTCTTGGTATTTTTTTATTCTGTTGGTTCGTATTGTTCGTCTGATTCGTCTGATTCATATAATTCATCTGATTCATTATTTTGTGATGTAGTATTCGAGATTTCTATTTCCGGTTTAAAAAATGTTCTAATATATTTTACCAATCCATAAATCGTATAGCCGGTAAAAATAACAAATAAAGTAATTCCCGGGCAAACTATAATTAATACAATGATTCCTGCCGCAAGCGCGAGATACCCAAACGGATGCTTTCTCCACAAATTCTGCTTCGCCGGCGCGGGGAAACGAATAGTGCTTACCATAAGCACGCCAAGAGCGACAGCAACAAAAGGAAGAATCCATTGCGCGGCAAGTACACTCTGTGGAAAAATACCATTTCCAACAAGCATAAAATACGACGCGATAACACCTGCAGCAGCCGGTGTAGGAATACCTGAAAATGATTTCGTTTCATCCTCAATTCTTGAATTAAATCGTGCGAGGCGTAATGCCGCACATCCAGCATAGACAACACAAATCAGGAAACCGAATTTACCGATGTTTCCGCTTGAGAGTGCATAACGATAAACCATAATTGCCGGCGCGACGCCGAAACTTACAAGATCGGCCAATGAATCGAATTCAATACCAAATCTGCTTGTCGTTTTAGTCACTCTTGCAATCAGGCCGTCAAAGACGTCAAAAATCATTGCGAGAATAAGGCATTCAGCCGCTTGTTTATAATGTTGATCGCTTTCAAGAACAAGAGTTATTGCCTTAATTCCGAGAGCGAGATTAGTTGCTGTAAACAGATTAGGCAAAATGTAAACAGTACCTTTCAATTTAATTTTTTTAATTTTCATATCATTTCAATCGTTTCAATCATTAAATAGTATTCAGTATAGCACTAAGCCGTTTCTTTGTTTCTTCAGAAATTTTGTCTTTCGGGGTTAATAATGCTCCAACCAAAGAATCGGCACAACAGCACTGATTCGGCATAATAGTTTTTTTCGTAAATTCTAATAAAATTCTTTTCGTCTGCTCAATATTCTGACCAATTATCCTTAAAATATCACTGATGTTAACATCTTCCGACTTATCACGCCAACAATCGTAATCGGTAACATGAGCTAACGTCACGTAACAAATACCGGCTTCACGGGCAAGTTTTGCTTCTGTTAAGTTTGTCATTCCAACCACATCAGCATTCAAAACGTTTCTGTAAAAACCGGCTTCAGCACGCGTAGAAAATGCAGGTCCTTCAATATTAACATAAGTTCCGCAATTGTGTACTTCCGCCCCGGTATCATGAACAGCTTCAACCAGATTCTTGTGCATTTCGGGACAAACCGGATTTCCAAAAGAAACGTGTGCAACAATTCCGTTACCAAAAAATGTATCATTTCTATTTTGTGTTCTATCAAAAAACTGATCAACAACAACAA
>JAOZNZ010000581.1 GCA_029933535.1 bacterium
GCCGTCCTTGTTGTCTTTTTCCTGACACCTGACACCTGACACCTGGCACCTTTCTGCCGCTTTCTCCAGCGTCTCAATCGCACCAACGCTCCACGGCAGAACCTGACCTGTAATAGTTGCGTCACCTTTTCTCAAAAGATTTTTTCTGCGAATTTCAAAAGGACTTATTCCAAGCTCTTTCGCAAGTTCATCCATCTGTCTTTCCGTCGCGAACAAAACCTGCGGCGAACCGAATCCACGAAAAGCTCCCGCGGGAACATTATTTGTCGCAACAGCATATCCCTGAACATTAACATTTTCGCATTTGTATGGTCCAACCGCGTGAATTACACCACGAAACAAAACTACAGGACTTAATGTTGAATAAGCGCCTCCATCAATCACATACTCAACTTCTGTGGCAAGAAGTTTCCCGTTTTTATCCGCACCATATTTTGAGCGAACAAAACTTGCGTGACGTTTGCTTGTAACAGAAATATCTTCATCACGGGAATAAATTAATTTTACAGGTCGCCTCGCATGATAAGCAAGTAATGCCGCCTGACAAGCCGGCAGTGACGGCATATCTTCTTTCCCGCCAAACGCGCCACCGGTTGATGTTTGAATAACATGTGCATTGCTAAGTGGAATTCCAAGAGTTACAGCTAAAGCTCCACGAACATAAAACGGACACTGCATACTCCCCGATACGCGCATAACATCCCCCTGAAGCGGTTCGGCAATTACACCTTGCGTTTCAAGATACGCATGTTCCTGGCAAGGCGTTCTGTATTCATTTTCGACAATAACATCACATTTATCAAAGGCATTTTTAACATCACCTTTGATTATCTGCTCGTGTTTAATTATATTATCATCACCAAAAATTTTTATTTCTTTATTTCTTCTCGCTTCAAGCAAATCAAAAACAGCGGGCAATTCTTCATATTCAATTTCCACTTCAGAAACAGCACGTTTTGCCGTCATTAGAGTTTCTGCAGCAACAAGAGCAATTGGTTCACCGATATATCTGACAATACCGTCAGCAAGAAGCGGCTGGTCATTAAAAACGACCGGAATAACATTTTCACCCGGAACATCCTTTGCCGTAAGAACAGAAACAACCCCGGGAATCTTTTCGGCCGCAGAAGTGTCAATTCGCAATATCTTTGCATGCGCCTTTGTGCTTCGAACAACAACCGCATGCAACATTCTCGGCAAAGAGATATCATCAACAAAAACCTCGCTTCCACGAACTTTGTCAAGTGCATCAACTCGTCTTACAGATTTACCAATTTGCATTATTATTTTATGATTTTACGATTGATATGATTGAAACGATTTAATTATTTTGCCTTAAATTATTCTGCCAATAAAAATATTTTTAATCGTCCTGCAATAAGGAAATTAATTTTGAGTACAAAATAAATTTAGAATTTAAATCTTTAAAAATAATCGTTCTGCAATAAAATCGTACTGCCTCAATTATTGAACGATTTTATGATTTTATGATTCTAATTCAATCGTTTCAATCATATCAATCATTTCAATTGTTCAAATGCTTCTTCAAGTAGTACTCCACACATTTCTTTCCGATATTCCGCAATCGACCTTATATCAGAAATCGGAGATACTTCTTCACAAATTATTTTTTTGGCTTCTAAGAGTGTATCATTATCAAATTTTTTACCGACAAGACATCTTTCCGTTTTCTCAGCTCGAATAACTGTTGGCGCAACGGCTCCAAGCGCTATCCTCGCTTCTTCAATTTTATCATCTTTAATTTTTAAAAGTAAAGCTAACGATACTTTAGATATCGCAAGAGCTTTCCGCTGACCGAGCCGTACAAACGCACCTTCCCAATTTTTCATTTTAGGAATAATCACCGCGGTAATAATTTCTCCATCGGTTAAAATAGATTTCCCCGGACCTTTAAAAAAATCTTTTATTGGAATTGTTCGACTGTAATTCATCCCGGCAATTTCTATCTCCGCTTCAAGAACAAAAAGTGGCGGAATTGAATCTCCAGCAGGTGACGCGTTAGCGATATTACCGCCAATCGTCCCACGATTCCTGATTTGCGGCGAACCGATCATTTCCGCCGCCTGAACAAGAACGCCGGCATTTTCCGCCACAAGTTCGCTTTCAATAATTTCTGAAAAAGTTACAAGCGCACCGATTTTAATTTTATCATTTGAGGCGCTAATGCCTTTCATTTCTTCAATGTGACTAATATCGATAATGTCGGGTTGATTTATTTTATCTTTAAGACGCACAAGCAAATCCGTCCCTCCGGCAAGCATTTTGGCATTAGGAAACCGCTCCAATAAGTTCAGGCATTCAGGAACATAAACAGGTGAAAAAATTTGTGATTTGTCATTTGTCATGTTTTAATTATACTATTTTTTAGATTCCGGTTTTCGTTTTTTTATAGTTACATTCATAAATCTCTTTTTTCAAGAATCCGCTTCCCTTTTTCCGTAATTCGATATTTTTGTAACCTGCTGTTCGGTTTTTCAGGGATGGTGTATTCTATTTTTCTTTCCATTAACAATTTTCGGATAGTTCTTTTTAATGATCCTGTAATTGTTTCTCTATGTAAAGTATTTGCAATTTCTTGCATAGATAATTCGTTTTCCAATAAAATATTTAATATAGTTGACTCGGCCCCTGACTGTATCCCTGACTGTACCCCTGACTGTACCCCTGACTGTACCCCTGACT
>JAOZNZ010000582.1 GCA_029933535.1 bacterium
TTTTATCCAATATAATCGATCTGATATAATTATCCATTAAATAACCGTGTGAACCGCCATGGCCGCCGGGAATAACTCCTGGCGGGAGTTGGGGTTTTTTGGTGTTTACAAGTGGTTTGTTGCCGATTTTCTGACCGTACACGCGCCCTTTTTCGCCACTGGCAGCTGGCATATCCTTGCCTACCGTCATACGAGACATACCGCCTTCACTTGTTTTAAGTAATGCGACTTCGGTGCCGAATGGATTATTATAGTCATTATTTCCAAGCGTGAAGGTTTTTATAATACTTTTCATCCCCAAACACGACACCTCGGTAAAGCTTTTACCGGTAACACCAACATAATAGGCAGTGGCATGTGTGGGATACCACAAAGGGGGCACACCTTTACGCCAGCCGTTAATATCAATGTTTCCAGTTTTAGGATTGTAACCGCCATATTGACCCGGACTATAATGATAATACTCGCCTTCAGAGTAAATTAACTTACCAAGAGCACCGGCTTTGTACTCTTGCCGCCAGGCATAGCAATCTTCGTGGTAACATGATGTTTCGAACATCATATATTTCTTGCCACTTTTTTTAACGGCATTGAACAGCAATTCAGCATCTTTTTCCGCGTTGAAACCGAAAACCGCCGGAACGGCGGTAGCAGCATGTTTGCCGTGATTAAGTGCCATGGCAGCCAGACGCGCGTGACTCGGAGCATCAGTAGCAATAAAAACGGCCTCAATATTCTTACCTTTTTTAATCATCTCTTCGCAGGAAGGATAAGTTTTTTTGCAATTGCAGGCTTTTGCCAGACCGGCACAACGACCAGGGTCGAGATCTGTTACAGCTACAACCTCAACATTAGGGGATGTCTGGAAGGAAAATTGCGCGCCGAATTGGCACAATCCAAAGCCGGCAATACCAACCCGAACCTTGCGATCAGAATAAGGTTTCCAGGGTTTACTACCGGCTGCAACAACTTTGCCGGTCTTATCAAAACCGGGAATAATTTTGCCGTTAGCATCCCTGGGCACTTCAACTTTCGAATGCTTCGGTTTTACACCGGCTGCCATAGCCCGGCCGGCCATTCCGGATAAGCCGATAGCGAGTCCCGCGCTGCTGATTGTCTGCATAAAGTTTCGCCTTGAGATTTTGTTTTCCATTTATTAATTTGTTTTTTCTATAAATCCTACATTTTTCCAATTACGTTTTGAGTAAGCTATTCCCTGTTTGGTCGGTGTAATTTTACCAAGCACACTTGGCCATGGGTCGCCTTTCTTTTTTTGAGCAGGGTTCGGATTCCAGTGGTCGTCCTTGTATTTTTTCCTTATGGATTTTTTGCGAAAATCCGGAACTTCAAGCGTGTTGGAATTATCCAACGCAGAACGATAAGCAAGGATGCCCACAATTGACACAGAAACGCCGCGATAAACATCAAAAAATGGCTGGTTGCCGGTCTTGATAGCTTTAACAAAATGATAGAACGTAAAAAAGTCGCCACCGCCATGGCCTGCTTTAATCGCTTTATCATGATGTTCAGGAAAATCCGGAAGATATATTTGAGTTTTCGGAGTTGTCCGTTTTTGATGATACTGTTCACGGATAAACCGAAGCATATTGTGGTTCCCTTCCCTAAGATTTTCCATTTGACCTTTCGAGCCGTGAATACGCATCCAAATATTTTCGCCGCGCAAATTAAACTGGAGCAACTTTACTATGGCGCCATTATCCATTTTAAGAGCAATCATTGACGCGGAATCATTTCGTCGCACACAGCGAGCATTAATAGGGTCATCCGCAGTGTATGGTATCACAAAACCATTCACACTTACCGGTCTGGTCTCTGTGATATACATAATTGGAGCCAGGGAATGTGTACAGTAATATGTTGCGGGAATCCAGTTTCTCCAGTGATTCATACCACAAGACATTTTATTCCAGTTATCAGCATCAATGGGATGAATATACTCACCTTCGCCATACATAAATGTACCTACTTTACCGCTCTTGTATATTCTCCGCATTTCCTGATTGACGGCCATATAAGGATAGTTTTCAGCGAACATATAAATTTTCCCGGTTTTTTCTACCGTCTCAATTAATTGAACACCTTCAGCTATCGTGATACAGGCAGATGTTTCTGACATGACATGTTTGCCGGCTTTCATTGCTTTGATGGCGAACGGAGCGTGTTCATGGAAATAATTAGCCAGAATTACCGCATCCATATCATGTTTGAGAAATTTATCATAATCAGTATAAGTATCGACTTTAAGTTCTTTACCAACTTTTACCAATTTTTCTTTCTGAACATCGCAAAAGGCCACCAGTTTCATTTCGGGTATATTGCCCATGCCATGCGCTAAATACTGCCCACGGCCAACACCTACAATGCCGACTTTAATTTTTTTTGATTTTGCCATAATTTTTATATATTGTCACTACTGTTCGGTTAAAATTTATAATAATTATTTTTCTGATTTTTATAATATTATTTTTTTGCCACTAAGGCACTAAGACACTAAGTTTTTAATCATTTAATTATATAGCAAGCAAATCTATTGTTTCTCAAGCAAAAGAAAATGTAAGATGATTTTCATTATTTTTTATTTGAGTTGGTTAAGTTAAGTTATATCAAACAACTGTCATGTTCCAAACAAACAAAATCAAACATTTATACATAATACCATACTTTAAAATATATTTCAA
>JAOZNZ010000074.1 GCA_029933535.1 bacterium
GACACCTGACACCTGACACCTGACACCTGACACCTGACACCTGACACCGAATAACGATTAACGATTAACGATTAACGCCACGCGAATTGCGTGGTAAAATTGCCTGGTTAGTCCGATCGCAGAACGGCGAGAAAAGCTTTTTGCGGAATGTTGACTTTTCCAATTTGTTTCATTCTCTTTTTACCGGCTTTCTGTTTTTCAAGAAGTTTCCGCTTTCTTGAAATATCACCGCCATAACATTTGGCTGTGACATCTTTTCTTAAAGCACGAACAGTTTCTCGCGCAATGACTTTCCCGCCTATCGCGGCTTGAATAGCAACAGCGTACTGCTGTCGAGGAATTGCTTCTTGTAGTTTTTCTGCGATTATTCTCCCACGTTGGTATGCGCGTTCACGATGAGTGATTGAGGATAAAGCGTCAACCGGTTCACCGTTTATAAGAATATCGAGTTTAATGAGGTCGCTGGGTTTAAAGCCGGTATGCTCGTAATCGAGACTTCCATAACCTGCAGTAACGGATTTAATTTTATCGTAAAAATCAAGAATGATTTCATTCAATGGCATCTCAAAATGAAGAATTACACGGCTGGCATCAAGCGATTCAGTCGTTTTCATCGTTCCACGGCGCTCAAGAGCAAGGCGCATTATAACGCCGATTCTGTCAACCGGTGTAACGACAAACGCGTCAACAAAAGGTTCCTCAATTTGTTCAATCTCTGATGGGTCGGGTAAGTGAAGCGGATTATCAATTGAAAAAATTTCTCCGCTTTTTAGCATAACCTGATAAACAACGCTGGGAGTTGTCGCGAGAAGATTTACATTATACTCGCGTTCAAGACGCTCCTGAATAATTTCCATGTGAAGAAGTCCAAGAAATCCGCATCGAAAACCGAAACCGAGAGCGGCGGAATTTTCCTGCTCGTAGTGAAAAGAAGCATCATTTAATTTAAGACGTGCAAGTGCTTTTGCAAATTCTTCGTAATCACTTGCGTCGATAGGATAGAAACCGCTGAAAACCATAGGGTGACACTCCTTAAAACCAGGTAAAGCACCAGCGGCAGGCTTGCGGTCAAGTGTGACTGTATCGCCTACGCGAACATCAGCGGCATTTTTAATTGTAGCTGTCAGATAACCGACTTCACCTGGCGAGAGAGAATCAACGGCTTTCATTTGCGGGGAAAAAATTCCGATTTCAATAACTTCAAAAGTCAATCCATTCGACATAAATCTTATTTTATCACCTCTTTTAATTGTACCTGAAAATACGCGGCCATAGACAATAACTCCTTTGTAAATATCATATTGCGAATCGAAAATAAGCCATTTTAATTCATCGCTTTCAGGTAGACTCGGTGGCGGTACAAGTTCGATCACTTTATCCAATAATTCGGTTATTCCGATACCGCTTTTGGCGCTGGTTTTCAATATGGTTTCCGGAGGAACCCCAAGTAACTCAACAACCTGTTTCATAACGCTGTCAATATTTGCCGCCGGGAGATCAACTTTATTAATTACAGGAATGATTTCGAGGTCATGGTCAAGTGCCAGATGGACATTTGCAACAGTTTGCGCCTGAACGCCCTGAGCGGCATCTACGAGAAGGATAGCACCTTCGCATGCCGCGAGGCTTCTTGAAACTTCGTATGAGAAATCCACGTGTCCCGGAGTATCTATTAAGTTCATAATATACGGTTCCGAACTTTCATCAGGAGTGTATATTAATTTTACCGGATGAGATTTTATTGTGATTCCACGCTCGCGCTCAAGATCCATTCCATCAAGAGTTTGTTCAACCAAATCGCGTTTTTCGACTGTATGAGTTACTTCGAGGAATCTATCAGCGAGAGTAGATTTTCCGTGATCGATATGAGCAATAATACAAAAGTTTCTTATGTGTTCAAGTTTATGCATTTATAAATTAAGTTTTTTTTAATAGGTAAATCATAAAAACCGTTTGATAAGACCATTAACGGTTTTTTTGATGGATTCCATGTTTTCTTCAGAGACATCTGCTTTCTCTTCCTTATTCAATAATTTGCCCTCTATATATTCCATGACAATGTTTGTGAGCCTTTCTTCAAATAAAGCACGCTGCTCAGGAGAAAGATTAAGCTGTACGTCAGGTTGGTCAAGAGAGCCTGTAAGAAGAACCGGTAGCTCAAGAGTGTTATCTTTTAAGAACATGGAAAGTAACGGGTGATCACCGTATTTTTTAATAATATCTTCATTAAGATCAATTTTAAGATTGTAATTAAGAGATCCCGACTCGGAACAACTGCCGGTGGCGAATAAAGTGCCAACTGTTGTTTCTGCTTTGATTTCCGGCGCTGTAAGATTACCGTTCTTGATTTGAAGTTTGGCGAATACAGTTCTCGGTTTATTTATTTCAAACTGTTTAATCAACTTATTTATAATTGGAAGTGAAAGCGGTGCGCCGGTCATATTTGCAGCGAGGTTTAGAAATCGTCGCACGATTTTTGGTATTTCACGGGTTGATTGCCACCTTTCGCCGGTAAAATATTTCAGATACGCGTTTGACAAGCATATTTCACCGGTGCCCTGATTGAAATCTAATTGAGCGAGTTTGTTGTATATGAACTCTGCAACACCCATATTATTAACATCAAAATCAATATTAAAATAAAATTCACCACCTGCTCGCGCGGGAATATTGCTTAATTCACCTAAGCAAGCGTTTAAATCGCCCCTCGTGGCGGAAATATGACCTATAAGAGTATCATTAGTTGCATTTTCATCGCCCATCTGATTCAGAAGGTTCAAATGAAGTTTTCCGCTCCATACATTAACAGAACTGTCAAAAGAGTTAATTTTATCATTAATTAAATTGAATGACATTGAATAATTCTCAAAAGGTACATTTCTAAAAATTCCTTTTTTAATCTGAACCGAACAATCTGTAAGCATTTTTTTGCTTACAGTTGAAGCATGTGAATTTAATTGAAAAGATACATCGACAAGTTCGTTGTTCTTAGTTCTGGTTTTAAAAAGTCGCTCTATACGATTGAAATTCTGGTCCGTTGCGTTAATATTAAAAAACGTACCGGTGGAATTTTTGTTATATGAAGCATTGATTACAGATGTTTCAAGCGTTATTTTGATAGGAGAAATATTAATATTATTACTCTTGATTATTCCGGTGAAATAAATGTCAATTGGCAAGTCAAGAGTGTATAACGCCGCTTTATCCCTTCTGAAATCCAGCCTTTCGATCGAGCGAATCCCGCTTGCGCGAAATTCCTGTATCTTAATAATATCTTTCACCGGGTTGGCAGCATATCTAACAGAAATCCCTGCTTCACTCATAAAAGGCATCTCGCAATCACTATTTACATTGATTATATTCCATCCGTTTGAATCATTGATTGTAATGACGCAATTTACAAAAGACATAAATTGGTCTATTTTGTTTAATGAGTCATCTAAAACAGGTTTTAAAATATAATTGTGCTTAAGTAATTGACGTTGAATAATTAATGACGGAAGCTCAACGTCAATCCGCGAAACGGTTATTTTTTTTGTTTTAATATTACCTGTTAAAAGAGAAAAAGGCGAAACCTGCATGCTGACATTATCTACAAATGCAATAAATAGATTTGTGTTTTTCTCGTAAAAATCAATAGAAGAAATTTTTAGCTTCGGGATAAGTGTCCAATTTGATATTTTTACTTTTTGTACATTAACCTTAGCATTAAATTTTTTTGATAAATTTCTCTCAATAGGTTTGGTTATAAGAGGTGTGTTGGCAATTATAGAAGGTAAAATTATCCAGAGAATAAACAAAGAAATAATAGAAAAAAAAATGATACGGAAAACCTTGGGAAAATTCGTTTTGGATATTGCTGATGTATTATCTTCAATTGGATTTGATGCCAAATCAAATTTTGAATTACTTTGAACAAAATCACTTTTTCCCTTTCGTCTTGGCATTGTTTATTTTTCCTCGCAAATGGCAATCTTCAATTCTAATTCTTTAAGCTGAACTTCATCTACCCCGGTTGGGGCTTCAGTCATTAAATCAGTCGCTTTTTGTGTTTTCGGGAAAGCGATGACATCTCTTAAACTCGAACGGTTGAGCGCCAGCATAGCCAGTCTGTCAAGTCCGATTGCAAGACCTGCGTGTGGTGGAGCGCCGTATTTAAGTGCGTTAATAAAAAAACCAAAACGTTCGTTTATTTCTGAATTACTGAGGTTAAGCAAAGAGAAAATTCTTTTTTGCAATTCGCTGTCGTGAATACGAACGGAACCCGATGCTGTCTCAAAACCATTCATTATTAAGTCATAAGAACATGATCGCACATTTCCGGGTTCAGATTCTATTAAATGAATGTCATCAGGATGGGGTGATGTGAACGGATGATGTTCACTTGTCCAGCGTTGCTCATTTTCGTCATAAGCAAAGAGCGGAAAATCAGTAACCCATAAAATTGAAAATTTTTCCTTGTTAATTAAATTAAGCATTTGCGCAAGCTCATTGCGGACATTCCCTAATGCAGAATGCGCTACTGAAAATTTGTCGGCAATGATTAAAAGTATATCTCCTTCTACCGCGCAGGTTGCCTCGTCAATATTTTCCCATTGCTCCTCCGTAAGAAATTTTGTCAGAGGTGATTGCTTTTTGCTCTCAGGAAGATACTTTACGGTAAGTAATCCTTTCGCTTCGGATGTACGGGCAATATCTCCCAGCTTATCAATTTGTTTGCGGGAAAGTACTGTGCCGTTTGGTACGCGGACAGCTTTAATAATCCCACCGCTTTCGAGTGTTGATTTGAACGCGTTGAAATCTGTATCGGCGACAAATTTGCTTATATCAACGAGCTGTAAATCGAAGCGAAGATCTGGTTTATCCGACCCGTATTTTTCCATTGCGTCTTTATAAGTTATTTTCGTAAAAGGAGCCTCGACTTCTATGCCTGCGGCTTTTAAAGATGCGGTAACAAAACCTTCTGTGATTTTAAAAATATCTTCCTGGTCGGCAAAAGACATTTCAAGATCAACTTGCGTGAACTCAGGCTGCCGGTCAGCACGTAAATCTTCATCACGGAAGCAGCGGCAAATTTGAAAATATTTGTCTGTTCCTGCAACCATAAGCAATTGCTTTAAAAGTTGTGGAGATTGCGGCAACGCGTAAAATTTTCCGGGATGAACACGGCTGGGAACAAGATAATCACGAGCACCTTCAGGAGTTGATTTTGCGAGAATGGGCGTTTCAATTTCAAGGAATCCCTGAGAATCTAAATAATTACGCGCAGCTAGTGCCATTTTATGACGTACTTGAATGGCTTTTTGTAAATGCGGACGACGCAAATCAAGGTAGCGGTAAGTAAGACGCCTGTCATCAGTTTCTTCTTCATCATCAAGCGGGAAAGGCGGCGTTTCAGATGGATTTAATATTTCCAGTTTTGTGGCAAGAAGTTCGATTTCGCCGGTAGGCATGTCAGAATTAACTTGTTCACCCCGTGAGCTTACTTTGCCTTCAACAGCAACAACGAATTCTCTGCCGATCTTTTTGGCTGAATTATGCGCTTCAGGATAATTAGACGGATCAACAATAACTTGAGTAACGCCGTACCTATCGCGTAAATCTATAAAAATAAGATTACCGAGGTCACGTCTTTTTTTTACCCATCCGTTTAAAATTATTGTTTCATCAATATGTGATTTGCGCAGCTCGCCGCAAGTGTGTGTTCGTTTAAGCATTAAGAATTAGTTAATAGTTATTAGTTAATAGTTCTTTTAATTGAAAAGAAGATATTCATCGGAAGTTAGTCATTATTATTCCCCCTTTTCTTAAAGTGGAGCATCCCGATTATTCCATCGGGAGTGGGTTAGGGGGGGGTTCATTTGATCTAAAATCATCTAATGGAGTAACGCTGTACTCACGTTCAATCTAAAATCACAAATCCAAAATCCAAAATCTTCTCACTCTTCAACATCTATTATCTTGCTGCCGGGGAAAAGTTCAAAAGCCTGTTTCACAATAGACTCATTTTTAGCTTTATTAAACAGCGCCTCTTTTTTTCTCTTAATTTCCTCTTCCTTGTTTTCAACAGCAGTAACTTCAATTGCCTGTTCACTTTGCTTCGCTGATGGTGTTGCCTGATATATTGCTGCTCTTTCTTTTTCTACAAGTGGTGAACCGGTTTCCAAAGCGGCAAGTCGAGAGAAAACTTCGTCAAGACTAACGCGTTTTCTTGCGTGAAGCAATTTTAAAATTGTAATTTCAAGCAAAACTTGTTTTGCTTCAGTTGACTCCAGCCGCGGCAAAACTTCAAGCAGCACATCAATTGAATAAAGAAGTTGCTGGGACGTATAGTTATCGGCTGCGTTTTTTAATTTTTCAAGAAAATCTAACGGCTCTTCAATTACCGATTCCGCGTTTGGAATAGATTTGAATAAAAGAAGATTCCTCATAAACCTCAACAAACCAAGAATAAATTGTGTGGGATCATGACCGGTTTTTATTACCTTGCCTATCGCTTCAAGTGCTCGGGCAGCATCTTGTTTTACAATTGCGTCATTTAGTTCCAGGTAAATTTTGCGGTCAGTCCAGCCAAGCAGTTCTACAACTTTCTTTTCGGTGATGTTATCATCAGATAAAGCCAAAACCTGGTCGAAAACAGATAGCGCATCGCGAATACTGCCATTCCCGGCAATAGCTATTGCCGACAAAGCGCCTTTGTCGATTTTCACTTTTTCATTTTTTGCGATTTTGTTTAAATATTCAAGCAAAGTTTTATATTCAACACGTCTTAATTCAAACTTTTGGACACGCGAAAGAATTGTTGCGGGAATTTTGTGCGGCTCAGTTGTCGCAAAGAAAAATTTGACGTGAGCAGGCGGCTCTTCAAGCGTTTTTAATAACGCGTTAAATGCTTCACGCGTAAGCATGTGCACTTCGTCAATAATGTATATCTTATAGCGCGCGCTTACAGGTGCAATTGCAACAGAATCCCGCAATCGTCTGATTTCTTCAATACCGCGATTTGACGCACCGTCAATTTCCATCACATCAAGACATCGGCCATCGCGAATTGCGATACAATTTTCGCATACGCCGCATGGATTAGGATTAGGTGAATCAGTGCTTAAGCAGTTCAATGCTTTTGACATTATTCTGGCAATCGTGGTTTTGCCAACACCGCGTGTACCGATGAATAAGTATCCTTGCCCGACACGACCCATTTTTATGGCGTTTTGAAGTGTGGTGGTAACATGTTCCTGACCGATAACGTCCTCGAAATTTTGAGGCCGCCATTTTCTTGCCAGAACGGTATAATTATTTGTCTTATTTCCCATAATAAAAGATTATAACCATAAGGCGATTTATTGTCAAATTAGTTTTAGACAATAATAAATATATTTAACCACATAATTGTACAATAAAAACGGTGTTTTGCAAAGTTTTCGATGAAATGATATAATAGATTATGAAATAAAGGCTTATGTAAACTTAATTATTAAATTTAACACTGAAACAATCAAATGATAACTCTACCTCCAAATATTGAACAAGAAGTGTTAGTATTGCCATCTAATGAAAGATTAGCCTTAATCGATAAACTTATTATTAGTTTAAATTTACCAACACAGTCTGATATTGATAAATTATGGGCTGATGAAGCAGAACGTAGAATTGAAGAATTAGATAAAGGAATTGTAAAAGGAATTCCCGGTGAAGAAGTTTTTGCTGAAATTCGTGCAAGGTTATAAAAATGAATTTCATTTTTCACCCAAGTGCAAAAAAAGAACTCGAGCAGGCTGTTGCTTATTATGAAAAATGCCAAATTGGTTTAGGATATGAATTTCTGGTGGAAATATATTCTACTATTCAAAGAATTTTAAACTTTCCCAATGCTTGGAGTACCCTTTCTATTCATACACGACGTTGTCTGACTAACCGTTTTCCATTCGGAATAATATATCAAATTCAAAATCAAAATGATGATTGCATACGAATTATTTCAATTATGCAGTTAAACAAAAAACCTGGTTATTGGCATAAAAGATTATAGGTTTCAAAATTTTTCTAAAATAATTGTAATGAAGGACGTTGATTATCTAAATCAGCGTCCTTTTTGTTCCCAAACACTATAAATTTGCTCTGCCGATCAAATTTCCTCAGCCACGCCTATTATAATTGAATGATTTTCCGATTTAGTGATTCGGTGATTAATAATTTAAAAAGTATCAGAATAAAAGTTTTATATTCTATTTCTTTCCTTAAAACAAAATCATTTTATTTTCTTCTTGGTGTCTTTGTGCCTTAGTGGCTAATTCTTTCTTCTAAAAATCCAAACATAAAAGTTGCGCAAACGCTACTCTGCCTTTTTGTTGAAGTTGCACAAACGCTACCTATCGTTGTTTGGGTTGGTTCGTAAATTGCCTGAATAAGGTTTGTTACAATATAATTATTTCTGGCATACTAATTGTTACTATTAAATTGAATTTATAATGTTTTATGTTATCTTTGAAACAAACAACGAATTAAATGAAAAATGAAAATAGCTCTATCTACATTTAATGATAACTTATCAGTGGCATTCGATTTCGCTGAGACTTTACTTGTTTTTTCTGTTGAAGATGGAATTGCAAAAGAAAAAAATGAACATTTATTACAAAATGTTAATCCTACAGCACGAGCTGCTGAAATTAAAAAGTTGGATATCGAAGTCCTGATTTGTGGCTGTATTTCAAGATGTTCTTATGAACTCTTAACTCAACTTGGAATAGAAGTTATTTCGCATGTTTCCGGTACAGTAGATGAAATATTAGCCGCTTATTTGAAAAAAGAAATTTCAAAATCGGAATTTTGTATGCCGGGATTCGGAAGAGGAAGCGGACGTGCAGGTCGTTGTGGACAAAATCGCGGATTCGGACGAAGACATGGCAAAATGTGTAGCGAACCGTATGATTGTGAAATTAACAAATTAACAAAGAGAGGTGTATTATGCCAGGATTAAACAAAACAGGGCCTAATGGCGAAGGTCCAATGACAGGAAGAAGAATGGGTACGTGTACCGGAAATGCAGGTAGTGAACAACCAAACGTTCCTCAGGCAGGTTTCGGTCGTGGTCTTGGCCGCGGTGGCGGTGGACGTGGTCGCGGCAGAGGATTCAGAAATGTTTATCGCGCAACGGGATTAACCGGATGGCAGCGGGACGAACAGAAAAACACCCAATCTTAGCCAAAATTAAGGAAGGGCGTTCTTTTAAGCGTCCTTCCTAATTAAAAATTGTCAACAATTTTTTGTTCCTAACGGAATTGGATATATAGAGTTTTTTAAAAATTAAAAATCGTAATTTAAAATTGAAAAACATCGTAAAACGGTGCTAATCATTAACTTAAGAGAGAAAAATATGAAAATTGCAGTTACAGCTACAGGAAATAACCTTGACGCACAAGTCGATCCAAGATTCGGGCGCGCTCATTATTTTATAATTGTTGATTCCGATACGCTTCAATTTAAAGTTATCGAAAATCCAAGTGCGGCGGCAGGCGGAGGAGCAGGTGTTCAGTCCGCTCAACTTATCGCTGATGAAAAAGCGGAATATTTACTGACAGGAAATTGCGGACCTAACGCTTTTAAAGTTTTTGAAGCGGCCGGAATTAATGTTATTGTAAATGTTTCAGGAATTATTCGTGAAGCAATCAAGGAATTCAAAGACGGTGTTCATAAAGTGTCCGATAAAGCTAATGTTGTAAGCCATCACGGAAAATTGTAATTTAATTATATTAAATTTCAGTTTTGGTGAAGATGGGGAGGAACGATGTCGGCGGTTCGAAGTCCTAAAACGGGGCAAGCCTGATATTGGACATCGAAGTAAGCCACGCTTCCTGGCGCGAGCATCAAACTTCGAACACTGAACACCCAGGTATAGTAAATACTAAATTCATCCCGAGGAGTTAGCTCGCTCGGGACGAATTTCCTGACACCTAAAACAGGAGGTCGTTATGAAAACAACAATAATAACTTTAGCATGTATTTTATTTATAGGTTGCGCAACACCAAAAGCGCCGGTTCCGCCACCAAGAACGGAAGCCGCAATGGAAGCGTGGATGAAGAGAGTAGCGGAATCAGAACAAGAAATGGCTAACTCTGATTATAGTTCAAACATGCAATTTTTTGATGAATAATCGATAATAAAAAACAAAATAATTAACCGGAGACAAAATGATAAAATTACCAAAAGAAGTAAGTGAAGCGTGGGAACAAAAACAGGATGCTGTTGTATTAACTACCGTAGATGAAAACGGATTGCCAAACTCTATCTACGCAACGTGTGTAAGTAAATTTGATGACCAAACAATTGTTGTTGCTGATAATTATTTTGATAAAACAAGAAAAAATGTTTTGGCAGGATCTAAAGGAGCACTACTCTTTATTACAAAAGATGGGAAATCATATCAAATTAAAGGTTCTTTCGATTATTTAAC
>JAOZNZ010000075.1:0-1970 GCA_029933535.1 bacterium
CACATTATCTTCAAGTACCATACAATCTTGTGCTTTAAGATACTGCATCCTGTCAGCCTTAATAGTTGCCGGAATTTCTTTTTTCTTTTTCGTCTCTTCAACTGCATAAGCAGGCATTACGATAAAAGTTCCTAATAATATCAGAGTCGAAATAATAATAATTTTTTTCATAATAGTACTCACTTTAAATTTTAAAAGTTAATGTTTATTCAAAGAGTTTAGTTTTCTCGTCGTCCTGTACAACAAAAACAATTTCAGGGCTGGGATAAAAATCACATTTCTGAGTTGTAAGATCATAAATAATACGTTCGGCTTTAATGTATGATGAACCCCGTTTAACCATTGGCGGCCCGCCAGTAAGAGTAATTTTATTTTCTTTTTTATTCCAAACTGCTTTTTCACTGATAACAACAATAGCTTTATTATTGCTTGACATTCTGACATTTCCTACAGCAACAACGCGGCTGAAGCTGCCCACATTCGATGCGGTATCAAGGCTGCTGCTTTCTTTTTTGTTTTTACTATCTTTATCACCAAAGTAAATCGTTGCATTGTCAGCTTTTAAAATGCCTTTTGTATCACGAACAACAACAGAGCCGCGCAGATAAACTATATTTTCTTCATAATCGCATTCGAGTTTATCAGCATTAATACGTGTAGGCACGCTATTTGTTTTCTCGGCAAAGAGATTCATCGAAGAAAAAACAGCGATCCAACAAATGGTAATTAAAATTGATGACTTGCAAGTCATTTTCATTAAAGTTTTCATATAAATTACTCCGGAAGATTGAGTCCCAGGTCGTCTGTTTTACGTAAGGAATCGATTTGAACGTCTTTCAGAAGCCTGAACATTTTTTTTTCTGTATTAAGATACATACCAATGCCGGTCATAACTCCATCGCCGGAAATTATTTCGACATATTTATCTGTAGTCAATTCCCGCTTGTTTCTATTATAATAAGCCAATTCAGTCATTATAATTATTTCACTGCCATCGGACTGTATAATAGTCGCTCTGACATTATGCACCCGAAGCAAATCTTCACTAACGCTTTCGGCATGTGAGCCCGTAAATTCAAAGATTTCTTTTCCTGATTCCTCAATTTCAGTAACAGTAATTCCTCTTTTTACAGAAATTGCATCGATAATATCTTCATCTTTTTTTTCATCGGTTTCCGCTTCCGCATAAATCGGAATAAGAAAAATAATGATTACAGAAATAATTATTTGTGAAAGTTTCATTTTTATAAAAAATATCTGTTAGTAACAGTTTCCCATTGACCTTTTTCCTTTAAAAGAAAATCTATGATTTCCCTTACCGCTCCTTTGCCACCAGACTTGTCCGTAATAATATCAGCATGCTCAAGCACTTCAGGTACACCATTGGATACCGCTACGGCCAATCCGACTTTTCTGAAAACAGGAATATCTACCAGTTCATCACCTATGTAACATATACCTATTGGATTGACGTTATTTTCTGAAATATATTCATTGAGTGCCGACAGTTTATTCTTGGCATTCTGATAAACATATTCAATTCCAAGGTCTGAACATCTATGCGAAACGACACTTGATTCTCTTCCTGTAATAATTGCGAGTGAATTTCCCGCACGCATCCATAATTTTATTCCATGACCGTCCTGAACACTAAACCCCTTCATTTCGGATCCATTAGCATCGAAGAATAAAGTACCGTCAGTAAGAACTCCGTCAACATCAAGAATCAGATGATTAATTTTGTTGAAATCTATTTTAATTTTTTCGTTTTTTACAATCATTTCTTTTGAATTTTGTAATTAATTTTGAATGATTTATAAAGTGTCCCGACACGGTCGGTAAAATAATGAGCTGTCCGCATCCCCCAATGCGCTCAATATCATACAGACCGACCGGCCGGGAGCGTAAAATTGGTAATCCTTGTTCGGTGTCAGGTGTCAGCATCCAGCATCCAGTATCCAGTATCCAGT
>JAOZNZ010000075.1:2070-10427 GCA_029933535.1 bacterium
ATCCAGTATCCAGTATCCAGTGTTCAGGTGTCAGGTGTCAGGTGTCAGTGTTCGATGTTCAGTGTTCGATGTTCGATGTTCAATGTTCGGTGTTCGATGTTCAGTGTTCGATGTTCAATGTTCGGTATTTTCAATTCCACAATTCCACAATTCCACAATTCTACAATTATTCAATCATAAATTCAGTAATTCATCATCATCTAACAAGCCGATAAGTTGATTGTTATCGTCAAGAACTGGCAGTTGACTGAACTTTGTTTTTCCGCTCCGCATTATCTGGGCAGCTTCAATTGCAAGACGTTCAGAACCAATGGTAGTCGGATTCTCAGACATCACGTTAGAAACAGGCTCATCAATCAAAGCTGAGTTTTTCAGTATATTCCGTCTGAAATCACCATCACTGAAAAAACCTATTACATAATCATTCTCGTCAACAATGCAAGCCGCGCCGTTTTTTGTTTCCGTCATTGCAATAATAACGTCCCGGACTTTTGTTTGAGGGGGAACTTTTACAAGCCTGTTACCTTTTCGCATTACATCTTTAACTTTAAGTAGTTTTCTGCCAAGACTTCCTCCCGGATGCAACTGAGCATAATCTTCAGTTTTAAAGTCCCGCTTCGCAAGAAGTGCCATAGCAAGAGCGTCTCCAATTGCAAGCTGTGCGGTTGTTGAAGCTGTTGGCGCGAGATTAAACGGGCATGCTTCGCGTTCAACAAAAGTTGATATTACCAGGTCGCTTTGCTTTGCAAGAGTTGAATTCACATTCCCGGTCATAGCAACTAATTTCGTGCCGATTTTTCTTATTGTTGGAAGAAGGCGGATAATTTCTTCAGTCTCACCGCTATTAGATATGGCGATAACAATGTCACCACTCGTTATCATACCAAAATCACCATGAATTGCTTCCGCAGGATGAACATTTGTAGCCGGAGTGCCTGTACTTGCAAGAGTAGCGGATAATTTTTTACCGATAATTCCGCATTTGCCCATTCCGGTAACAACCACTCTTCCTTTGCAATTTATAATCATGTCTACCACGGCATCAAATTGATCATCAATCAAACCAGCCAAATTCTTAACGGCTTCGGCCTCAAGAAGAAGAACTTTTTTAGCTATTTTTTGGTTATCTGTCATATTCCATTAATTTTCAAAAGTGTGATTAACAGCTGTTCAAGATCGCCTAGCGGCCATGAATTTGCTCCGTCACAAAGTGCGTTATCCGGCGAAGGATGCACTTCCATAAAAACCGCGTCAACCCCTGCAGCTACTGCCGCTTTAGAAAGCAGCGGAACAAAACGACGTTCTCCACCACTTGATGTTCCCTGCCCGCCCGGAATTTGAACTGAGTGAGTTGCATCAAAAACCACCGGAGTACCCATTTCTTTCATTATATCAATTCCGCGCATATCAACTACAAGATTATTATAACCGAATGATGAACCACGTTCAGTAAGAAGTACTTTTGAATTACCTGTTGATTCAACTTTCAGAACTGCCTGTTTCATATCCCCGGGCGACATAAATTGTCCTTTTTTAATATTAACCGGCAAGCCTGTTTCCCCTGCTGCGACGAGGATATCTGTCTGCCTGCATAGAAAAGCCGGAATTTGGAGCACGTCAACAACTTCAGCTACAACAGCAGCTTGTTCAGGGGTATGAATATCGGTTAGAACAGGTAATCCGGTTGTTTTTTTTATATGAGATAAAATCTGCAAACCTTTTTCTATTCCCGGACCTCTATAACTATTTACAGAAGTTCTGTTTGCTTTATCAAAACTTGCTTTAAATATAACACCAATATTAAGTTTACTTCCAATCTCAGCAATTTGTTCCGCAATTCTTAATGACAAAGCTTCATCTTCAATTACACATGGACCTGCAATAAGCGCTAATGGCGCTCCACCGCCAAAATCAACAGTCCCGATTTTTACTGATTTGTTTTTAGTAGTCATTTTATATTTATCAATTCAGGATTTTGGCTGATAATTTCATTAACTCTTACAAGATCTTCAGGCGTATCGATACCCGGAAAAGCTTTTTCAGTTTTTACACATATAATTTTCATTCCCGATTCCAGCGCTCTCAACTGTTCAAGTTTTTCAGTTAATTCCAAGGGTGTTGATTCCAGGGATGCGAAACGTTTAAGAGCATTTATTTTATAAACATAAAGACCGATATGAGCGAATCTTTGTATTGGCAAATTCTTATCGCGGTCAAAGGGAATTTGAGCTCTTGAAAAATATAGAGCAAAACCTTTTGAATCACATACTACTTTCACCGTATTAGGGTCGTTTGAAACAGTGTCCAATTTATAAATAAGCGTTGCCCAGTCGGCATTTTCTTCTTCTGTTATTTTCGCGACACATTTATCAATATCTGAAGGGCGTACAAGAGGTTCATCTCCTTGTATATTAACAATAATTTCATTGCAACCGGCTATTTTCTCAACAGCTTCAACTATTCTGTCAGTTCCTGATGTATGTTCAGAACTGGTCATAACAACTTTACCGTCAAATTTTCTGACTGCCTCTGCAATTTTATTGTCGTCAGTTGCAACCCACACATCAGATAAAGTTGTGCAGGATTTTGCGGCATAGTAAACGTGTTGAATAACGGGATAGCCTGCAACTAATTCCAAAGGTTTACCCGGAAATCTTGTTGAAGCCATTCGAGCAGGTATAATTCCAATTGCCGTTTGCATAATAATTTATGAAACCAAAACGTTAGCAAAGACTTTTAATCAAAAACTAATCACGAACAAGCTTATTTGCAATCTCATACAAATTATCGCCTATCATGTCAGGTTCAATCCATTCATCATCTACTTCCATCGGCGAATCGTCCGGCGAGCTGAGCAAAGCAGTTTTAACGCCTGCCTTTTCGCCGACTCTGATATCTTTCATTAAATCACCGACTAAAACACAGGATGAAAGATTCAGATTATGTTTATTTTCGAGAGAGTAAATGACTTCTAAAGAAATAGGATGCAACTCAATACATTGGGGAAGAACATGACTGATAAAATGAATCGAACTGCTTTCAATTTCATTTAACATTAATTTCTCCAGCACATAATTTTGCACGTCCTTAAGATAAGAACGTTCCGGTATCGGCAAATCAATTCTGCAAACGGAAAGGAAAGCAATAAAACCATGATTTTGAAGGATTTTAAGTGCTTCTATAGATTTATCCTTAAAACGGATATCATCAATCTTATCCATAGCACCATGATCATGAATCAAAGTGCCAAACAAATCAAGAAATATTGCTTTTTGCGCATTCATGTTACTTCCAACTCTTTTGTTGCAACTATTAAAATTTATGAATTTGTTACGCTTTCGTTACTTTGCCTGAACGGATACAACGTGTGCAAACTTTTATACGTTTTTTTGATCCGTTAGGAAGAACTGCGTGAACATTCTGGAGATTAGGCATAAATCGTCTTGCGTTTATACCTGTAATATTAAGTCCGATACCGCCTTTTTTCTTAGGGATACCATGACGAACAATAGATCTTCCAGCAACTGGTTTTTTTCCACATATTTCACATATTTTTGACATAATCTTAATTACCTTACTTTGTTATTCGTTATTCGTTATTAATTCAAAGACATCAAGGACGGCAATGACATTAAAGACAACCGTCCGTTAATTCAATTTTTAATTTAATCAATCCCACCGCTCAACAGAATTATCAACTATCTCACGCGACAAATCTCTGCATGCCTGAATAATCGCTTCACGTTTCGCTTCTTGATATGGATATTCCCGCGATGAATTAAATATGTATCTTCCTGTTAATCTGTTCAATGACCAAACTTTTTCCTTAGTTTTAGACTTAAGCATTTCAACATTCGCATATACCACCACTCTGAACTCAACAGGAACTCCCTGTGCCTGTTTACTTTGTGATCTGTCAACATATCTGACAGGCGACATCAATATTTTTGTTATAACTACATTAAGTATTCCATCAGCTTCCTTAGCTCTTGGCACAACATAATAACTTTGTTCTTTAGTAAATTGATCAATAATTAGATTTGTAACTTCCATCTGAAGATGTGGTTCACTATCCTGATTCCCAATTCTGGGAATGTAAATTTTATAAATACCATCATTTCTTTTAGGAGGTCCTAAATCATATCCAAATATAGATATATTCTTTTTAGTAACCTTGCCGTCCTTACTAGTTTCTACCGTTGTACAGCCAAACATAAACATAACAGCAATCACAGTCAAAACTAACTGCATAACTCTGCTGCAAATAAATGTTCTTTTATTTAACGGATTATATGTTTTCATTTCATCTTTTGAAGCTGTTCACGGCAATGGTTAATTCTCCAATTAATAATATCACTCTTCCATTCCGGTGCTTTCTTTTTGATGTCAAGCAATCCATCCAGAGCTTTCCCATAAAACCTTTTGGCATCACTGATAATTCCACGTTGAAACGCAGAATCACCACTTATTATTAAATAATAAATCGGCACATATTGGCGCTGTAAAGCACTTGACTTGCTCTCATTTCCCGTTCCTTTTACTTCCGCTCTGCGAACATTTCCAACTCCACTTAATTTACGGGTTTTAATTTTTTCTTTTTCGTCCCTTTTCTTTATATAATCAACCATTCGTTTCAATCGTGCAGCTTCTTCCTGCTTCTTGATACGCGATTCGTTATTTTTAATATCAGACACAGCTTCCGGAATTTTCTTCGCTTCTTCCACTTCCTTCCCTTCTGCTTCTGTTACTTCCACTATTTTATCAGCTTCTGCTGCTTCCTTAGCTTCCTTAGCTTCCTTAGCTTCCTTAGCTTCCTTAGCTTCCTTAGCTTCTTTAGCTTCTTTAGCTTCTGCCATTTTCCTTGCTTCTGCTTCTTTAGCTTCTTTAGCTTCTTTAGCTTCCTTTGCTTCTGCTATATCTTTAATTTTGTCGTTAGCAACCGGTTTTACATCAGGTTGTATAATTTCTTGTTTCTCAGAAGTTTCCTTAGGTGCAATTATATCATTCAATTCGGAAGCATCGATTGCAAATTCAGATCTATCTTCTTCCTTCTCTTCAGAAACTTCCTTTGTCTTTTCTTCACTGACTTGTGATTCAATTTCTTCTGAAGGTACAATAACAGTTTTGTATTCAACTGAAAGTTCTTCATTACCTGTATCAACACTCGAATAATTTTTCTCATTATTATAAGATTGTTCATCATTTTTCTCTTCTATTTGAAAAGTTTCAGGAATGCTGTCAGCCTCCTCAGGTTTAGAAGCAATTAAAGTTTCTTTTTTCGTATCAACGGCGGGAACATCAACTTTTTCATTTACTTTCGGTTGATGATTTATGTTTGCAGATGCAACTTTTTCAACATCCACCGGTTTTACCTGCTCAACCATTTTCTGCTGCTGCCACTTTGATTTCCTTTCCTTGTCATGAAGCGATTCTTTAAGATATGCTTCTTTCATAATCGTGCGAAGTTCTTCCCGCATTTCAGGATCCATATACAATTCTTTGATGCGATCAGCATACGCCTTATCAATTTCAGCATCACTTTTATGCTCTACAGACGCCGGGGCCTCAGGTGCAGTTATAATCTCAAGTGTCTCAGGTACCGTTGCTGTCACTGACGCAATTGTTGAAGTTGATGAAGCCGGTTCAGCAGACGCTTGAGAAACTTCACCTGTTTTAGTTTCAACTTGACCGGTTTTTTGCTCAATTACCATGCGACTTGCAATATCTCTGTTACGTGCAAGTTCCTTTTGATTCTCCAAACGCACCATTTCTACAACTTGCTGCGCTTGAACCGATTTCGCGATTTTCGTATCATTAATTTTATTGATTTTATTTCTTGCCCGCATAGCGTAATCGGTATCAGGGTATTGATCAATAACTTCTCTAAAAGAGATATTGGCTGCTTTAGGCGCGCGGATATTTTCATAATATTCTCCCGTACGGAACAAAGAAGCGGCCATTCTATTTCTTAATTTTTGTATATATTTTTGAGCGTTATAAACGTTTGGCGATGATGGGAATTGATGGATGAATTGCCGGAATGCCGCAATAGCTTGTATAGTAGCTGTTTGATCATATTCTTTTGCAGTTGATTGAAGATAATTAACATATCCTAAATTATATGCTGCATCATCAATAAGCTGAGACTCCGGATAATTTTGTATCAACTTTACAAATTCTTCTTTTGAGGCATAATAATCTTCACGGTTAAGTAAAGCGTGTGCAATTGAATATTGAGCTGAAGCTGCGGAATCACTATGAGGAGCATTTTCAAGAATCTTATTATAAAGTTCTATGGCGATTTTATATCTTTTAAGTTTAAAAAAATCATCGGCAATGTTCATCTGATTCTTTGTTATAGTAGAAAGCTTGTTGAAATTCTTATGATTATCCCAAATTTTCTGATATGCTTCAAATGAAGCATATTTATCCCCTAACGCATTTTCGCATTGAGCGATATATTCCCATCCTCGAATCGCATGTTTTGACATGGGAAATTCTTTCTGCATTTTTTTGAATTGTTTCATCGCAGCCTTATAATCCTTGTAGTCATAAGACGCAACACCACGACGATATATATCGCCTGCAGCTTCTGTTACCGCATCATCTGCAATTAAAATACTGCAAATTGTCATAAAAGAAACTGCAAATAAAATCCGGGCAATTTTGTTTCTGTAATATTGTATTTTCATAATTATATTCTAAAATCCGGCGGATGTCTTAAAAATCTAATTGCCGGATGAAGCTTGTTGCTGAAGATTTGTTGTAACTCCGGTAATGCGCATAAGCTTTTCTTTAAGTCCACTGTATGTAGAAGAATAATAGCTGTTTCCGGCAACTTGCTCCAATTGTTGTATTTCGCTTAACGCAGCATCATACTGTCCCATCGCGTTCAAAACATTTATCAACTCCATTTGAGCCGGAAGTGCCGCATAATGGTCACGATTATATAATAAATTTCTTTTTAATAAATTCTCAGCTTCTTTATAATTTTTTCCCGCAACATAACATTTGGCTATTGCCAGATTCGCTGCCGGTACAAGAAAACTTTTTTGATGTTCATTCACAAGCTGCTGAAAATAAGTAATTGCTTTAGCATAATTTGTACGTTGAACTTCATAAGATCCCAACTGCATTAACGCCGCTGAAGCGGCAAATGTCTCAGGATACTTTTTTACCACTTCATTAAGTGCTTCAGGTGTTTGAATAAACGCAAGCTCCCGACCGGCTTCTACCGGCAGATTTTTTTCATTTGAATACCAGTTTGCCACTGCGACAATTGCTAAAATTATTATTCCGAAATAAAATGCGATTTTCTTCCAATGCGGTTTTATTTTACCGATTAACTCTACAATTGACTCCGCTATCGGGTCGTGTTTCATTTGTTCTTTATTTAATCCTGACATAATGTTGTTGATTTAGGCTTTAAAACCGTTATTTTATTTATTATAAATTCTTTACTCATTAGCTTAATGCTTCTTGTACTATCCTCTCGGAATTTAAAAAACATTCCCGTATCTCTTCTTCCGTTAATCCTGCTCCACGCGCTATCTGTTCAGCATTTTCCCGCGTGACTAAATCAGACGGGCTGTGTGAGTCGGTATTAATTATCATCTTAGCGCCGGCAATTCTTGCCATTTTAAGCACATGTCCGTTTGTATAAGCGTGACCTTTACGTGTAGTGATTTCAAGGAAGACACCATTTTTCGCTGCAAAAACAGCGTCTTCAGCAGTAATCAAACCGGGATGAGCTAAATAATCCACCCCCCCTAATATCGCCGCTTTGTTTGTACCCGTAGTTACCGGTTCAATTATGGTTTCACCATGCACACATATTATTTTAGCTCCTAGCTTTCTCGCTCGATTAATCATTTCAGGAATTAAAACTGGCGGCACATGCGTTATCTCAACACCGGCAACTATTTTAATATCTAAAACCGCATTAAGCTTCTCCGCGCATTTGCTCACATTGGATATTATAAATTCCAGATTGGCGTCATCAACATGGTCGGTTACTCCAATCGCTCGGTAACCCTTCGCTTCCGCACGGCGAACGAGTTCTGAGACTCCAAGCTCTCCATCGCTAAAAAAAGTATGTGTATGTAAACTTATCATATTATCCTGGTATCCTCGACAGGACTCGAACCTGTGGCCTGCGGATTAGGAATCCGCCGCTCTATCCACCTGAGCTACGAGGACGAAAAGCATTTTAAGTCTTTTGAATTAATCTTTTAGTTATATTCTCATTTATTATACAGATTTCGCCTTTTTTTTGCAAACGCTCCGGGAAAAAAATTTAAAGCTTAGTGTTCTTAGAGAAAATTGTTGGATTATTTAATAATAGCGTGCAGCGCTTG
>JAOZNZ010000076.1 GCA_029933535.1 bacterium
ATTTTATCTCCGATTTTATAAATCGGCTGATGATTGTTATAACTTATTAATGTCGCTTGCACAGGTATCCGTTCGCCTTGAAAATCATTCCGTTGAATCAGGACAACTTTTTTGCCGACATATTTTTCCATAAGTTTTGCCGGTGACATTAAATCGTATTCATAATTTTGTTCGAGAACGAGTAATTTATTTCCTGCGGTAACCGGGTTGATCTGAACAGTTTCCGGTTGGATTTGACTTGCGACTTCCATGAATTTTAAATCTACAATTCCGGTTGGCAAAGTAATTTCACGTTCATCACGCACGACACCAAAACCCGCGTTATAGATTGTAACGGCAATTTTTTTCTGATCTGCAAGAGTTGATGTTGCGGTAGAAATGCTATCATTTTTCACTTTCTGTACGACTGATGTATCTGCATTACAGCTGCTTACAATAAGAATTACTGAAAGGGAGAAGAGTAAAGTTTTCATTTTTGCCTCCGGGTAAAGTTAATTAAGGGTTGCTCGAAAAGGTTTCAGCCGCAAAGCGGCGTAAGCAATTAGCCTCGCATTTTAATGCGAGGAATACGATTAATAAACGTATTCCGCCCGAAAAGGGCGGTATAAATTTGTGCGTAACTGACATATTTTATCATGCAAACAACGATTTTTGTTTGTTGTACCGCACTTTTCGGGCGGATTCCTTTTTTTGTCCCTGTGATTGAAATCACAGGCTAATAACTCTTGTCCTTATCGGACATTTTGATTGTTCTACCTTCGAGCAACCTTTAATTAGAAATTATATTTCCTTATGTATTCTTATGTTTCTTATCCGCGAGCGCCTTCGGCCTCGGGACAAGTTGTGGTAAAATATTCTTTCCTTTTCAATATATATTATACCAAAAAACAAAAAATACAGAAATGCCATTTACATTTGCATTTTCTTTATTAAAACAGTAGAATGTAAATAATAATACAACAATAGTTCTTGAAACTAATAAAGACTTACATATTATGCAAAAAAGGTGATTAATTACATGATATTTTCACGAAAAAAATTAGTTATATTTATTACTTTATGCTCATCGTGCTTTTTGTTTGGATATTCAGATAAAACATGTGAAAATGACATTTTACATCTAAAACAAATTTGGGTCGATGTTGATAGTAATAATTCAAAAATAAATCTTTCGATAAACAAAAATAATTATATTCAATCAGCTTATGCCGTTTTAAACAATGTCTCTGATAAAACAGGAATTAAAAACACGGAGTCTGAACTTGAATCGTTACGAGTTGAAAAAGATAATCTAAATTTTCACCACGTCCGCTTTGAACAAAAATATAAAAATTTGCCCGTATTTGGCGGAGAAATTATTGTACACTTTAATTCCGATAATAAAGTGTACAATATTAACGGAACGTATGTTGCGGAGATAAATGTTGATACAAATTCTTTAATAAATTCAACTAATGCAATTTCATTCGCACGGAAAAGTTTATTATTATCAAAAAAAGCATCTGCCACTCTGGTTTCTAATCCGGAATTATTGATTTTTGCTTATAATTCTAAACCTGAACTCGCTTATGAAGTTGTGTTGTATTATGAAAAGCCGAATGCTCCACCGTGCAGATGGCATTATTTTGTTTCGGCGAATGATGGGAAAATACTTTTCCGGTATAACAATATAAAAACTGCGCCACTTTCACCGAATGGAGTTCATAAAAATATTTACGGAAATGTGTTGGAAGGCGAAAGCGGTGCGCTAACTAATGTTCTTGGTTGGCATAATTTTGACAACAACAACAATTATTTATATAACACAAATTTGAAATGGATTGTTTCTAATAAATATCCGGGAAGTTATATAAACAATGCAACAAATTATTTCGGTGATATTGATAGGGCGGCAATGTCAGCTGCAGTAAACTTTAACATTGTAGAAAAATATTTTCTTGAAGTTCACAACAGAAAAAACTTTCATAATGGACGTTTAACTGAAGATAATAACGAAAGTTACGCACAGGCGGTAGTTCATAAAGGAAATAACTTAAATAGCGCGTATTGGGATGGCAGATATTTCTACTTTGGCAATGGCGATGGAATTACCGCTAATTCATATGCAACGTTAGATGTTTGCGGTCATGAATTCACTCACGCTGTAACTGATTATTCGGCCGATCTGATTTATGCAGATGAATCAGGAGCGCTAAACGAATCTTTTTCAGATATTTTTGGAACAGCTGTAGAGTTTTACGCTCAAAAAAATGAAAGCTTATTATATCCGGATTATCTGCCCGGATGTGCTGACTGGCTCCTCGGTGAAGATTTTTATTTACTCGCTCCGGCTTATCGTGATTTGCGCAATCCGGCGAATACTGAAACAGTTGGCGAAAATGATGAGCAGCCAACGCGATATCTTGGACAGTTTTGGTATTACGGTGAAGATGATAATGGTGGTGTTCACCAAAACTCCGGTGTTCAGAATTTTTTCTTCTATCTTCTTTCAAAAGGCGGCTCGGGCACAAACGATGGTATAGTTTATGATGTTACAGGAATAAATATTACCAATTCCGAGCAAATAGCTTATCGCGCCTTAACTGTTTATTGTACATATCGTACCGATTATTCTTCCGTTCGCAGCGTGTGGATTTCCGCGGCATATGATTTGAATCCTGCCTGGGTTGATAATGTTGAGTCGGCATGGGAAGCGGTTGGTGTTGGAGATTTTCGTGTTTTACCTGCGGGAGAATATGTATTTTCAGGTGAAGTTGGCGGTGAGTTTTTAACTTCTTCTATTCAGCCGGAATTAAGAAATACAAGTTCAGAACCATTACAATGGTTTGCCACAAACGAACAATCATGGTTGTGCGTTACCCCTATGGAAGGTTTTTTAAATCCCGGCGAAACGACAAATATATTTTTATCTGTTAATACCAATGCCAATATTTTACTTGCAGGAACTTATTCTGATTTTTTAAGCGTTATTGATATAACAAACGCCATAACTGAAACACGAAAAATTATTCTAAAAATTTTACCTCCAATTGTTTATAGTTTTCTGATAGATGACAATTTTCCGAATTGGAATATTGAAGGATTGTGGGCTTACGGAAAACCCGATGGAAGAAACGGAGACCCTGCGGCAGCTTATTCCGGTACTAATATTTATGGTTATAATCTTTCCGGTATTTATGAAAATAATATTCCGGCTTATTATCTCACAACCCGTTCGTTAGATTTTTCAAAACACGAAAATGTTTCTTTTACATTTTGGAGATGGTTTGGCATTGAAAATTCTATTTATGATCATGCGGAAATAGAAATCAGCACTAACGGCGTGGAATGGTTCACTATTTGGAAGTTCGAAGGAAAAACTTTCGAAGACACAAGTTGGCAAAGAATGATTTATGATATCTCAAATATTGCCGATAAACAAAAAAATGTCTATATTCGATGGGGAATGGGACCGACAGATGTGGGAGTCGGTTATGGTGGATGGAATATTGACGATGTGGTTTTTTACGGAACTGAAATAGATAAATTAGAAATTTCACCGGATAATAATTTTGTTTTTTGGGGAAATTCCGGCGGGCCGTTTTCGCCTTCAAATATTTTTGTGAAACTTAAAAATGCGGGTGGGAACGCTATAAATTGGACTGTGGTATCTACTTCTTCGTGGGTAAATATAATGCCGACAAATGGAACACTTGCAACAGGAGAAATCGCTTTAGTATCATTGTTTTTAAACAGCGAATCAACAAATTTTGGAATCGGGAATTATTTCTCAGAAATATGTTTTAATAATATCAGTTCCGGTAATCTTATGCCCCGTTCGGTAAAACTTGCCGTTTTAGATCAATTGACTGCCGATTTTACAGCAATACCACTTACCGGTGCGGCACCTTTAGCAGTGAATTTTCAAGATTATTCAACAGGAGATATCAAACATTGGAGCTGGGATTTTGATAATGATGGCATAGTAAACAGTACAAACCCAAACACTCAATTCACATTTTTTGACGCCGGGATTTATAATGTTAAATTATCGGTTGATAATAATTACATGACATCTTCTGTTTTTAATTCCGTTGTTGTAACAGGAAATTCTTACACCGTAAGATATGTATCAAAAAATGGCGCGCATGTTTATCCTTTCACTTCCTGGGAAACCGCCGCCACAAATTTTCAAAACGCCATAGAAGCCGCTTTTCCGGGAAATACTATCTTGGTTACAAACGGGATTTACAATACCGGATTTGTAGCAATACCGGATTCCGCTTTGACCAATCGCATAATTATAGATAAAGCGATAACGGTTAAAAGTGTGAACGGTCCCGATTATACAATTATTGCCGGATGTGGACAAATTAATTCACAAGCTATGCGATGTGTTTATTTAAACAATAGAGAAGCTGTTATTTCCGGGTTTACAATATCAAATGGACAAACCTTAGTTGATGGAAATTATATCGACAGATATGGAGGGGGAATTTATATTGACAGCGGTGGCACGGTCAGCAATTGTATTATTCTAAATTGTTACGCAGAAAATAAAGGGGGTGGGATTTATATAAATGAACAGGCTGAAATTACGGACTGCATTATTAAAAATAACTTATCCGATTTTGAGGGTGGTGGAATATATTGCAATCGGAACGCAAAAATTAAGAACAGTGAAATTAGTGATAATAGTTCTAAATACAACGGAGGAATTTATTGCTATAACAGCTTTATTGAAAATTGTATTATCGATAGAAATATCGCAACTTATAACGGCGGTATCGGTTGTCATAGCTCAGAAATTATAAATTGCAATATTGTCGGTAATATAGCCTCAAATGGTTCCGCCGGTGGGGTTGGATGCTATATCGGGATAATAAGAAATTGCCGGATTATAGGAAATAGTGCAATTGATGCCGGTGGAATTTACAGCGAAATGAGTAAAATTTTCAATTCAGCTATTTCAGGTAATTACGCGGAAAATGAGGGCGGCGGCGTTATGTGTATGACCTGGACAATGAACGAAGAAGATTATGACATAATTCAAAATTGTACGATTAACGGCAATGCTGCCGGTAAATCATCAGGAGGATTATATACAAGACTTCACGCAAAAATCAGAAACTGCATTATTTATAATAACATAGCACCGATTTTCCCGAATTGGTATAGTAATTCATCAAGATTTAAATACAACTGTATAACTCCACTGCCTTCGAAACAAATAGATGAAAAAAATATTGACTTAGATCCTGTATTATTAGACAGCGCTCATATCACGTTAGATTCCCCGTGCCGAATTGCAGGAAATTCTGCCTGGTGTACGGGAGTTGATATTGACGGAGAGAACTGGTCTTTTCCGGGAACTATTGGATGCGATTATCCTACAATCGGCACAAAGTCGAATGATTTGAAAATAAGTATTTCCTCGTTTCATAACGAATTTACCATCGGTTATTCCAATGCTTTCATCGCATCAATTATCGGTAAAGCAGAAAGTAATTTTTGGGATTTTGGCAATGGAGATATTATTGCGAACAAAATTAATGTAAATTATTCATGGGCGAGTTCAGGGGTTTATGATGTTGCTTTTTATGCCTTTAATGACTCTTATCCAAACGGTATTTCGGATACAATTACCGTTACGGTTACGGCGGGGAATATTTTTTATGTTTCGGAAAAAAACAGCACTCCGGCGCCGCCATATAATTCATGGGTAACTGCTGCAACAAATATTTATGACGCTGTTGATTACGCGATACTTCCAGGCAGTATCGTGCTTATTTCAAACGGGAATTATATTTTAGCCGAACAAATTAATTTAGAAAATGAGATAACTGTCAAAGGTGCTGACAGTGCGGAAAAAATAATTATTGACGGTAACAACAAAACGCGATGTTTTTATATAAATAATCCTGCAGTAACTATTGAGAATCTTACCGTTGTAAACGGATCGAGTGATAAAGGCGGTGGGATTTATTCTGACCTTGGCGGATATATTAAAAATTGCATAATTACCAAAAACAATTCTGACAGTTATGGCGGTGGGATTTACTGTTATAGAGGCGGAGTGATTGAGCAATGCAGAATAATAAAAAATCATGCAAGGTTTAACGGTGGTGGTGTATACCTTGAGAATCGGAGTATAATAAAAGAATCTACAATTGAAAATAACACAACGGAAAAAAACGGAGGCGGAATCTATTTAAATTCCAGCTCAATTGAAAACTGTAAAATTATTATTAATAATGCGCTGGGATATGGTGGAGGAATTTATTCGGAATACGATAGCTTAATTCAAAATTGCCTGGTAAAAGAAAATATATCAAATAATGATGGCGGCGGAATTATTAATTTTTATAGCATAGTTCAAAGTTGTACTATCGTTGGCAACGAAACAAGAAAAATAGGCGGCGGAATTGTGTGTGGCGACTTTAATACCCTTGTCCAAAATTGCATCATTTGGGGCAATTCAACTAACGCGTTCTTTTACAATATTGAAAATACTGCTTATAATTGCTGTATCGAAGACTGCACGAATATTACCAATGGAATTATCACAAACGACCCGAATTTTTTATCTTTTGACGATTTTCATCTGAAAAATGGATCTTTGTGTATAAACAGCGGAACAAATTCCGCTTATGTTTTTAATTCTACAGATTTAGAAGGTAACGCTCGTGTTATAGAGATAATAACCGATATGGGTGCTTATGAGTTCGGAAACTTTTATTGCTCTTTTACTGCAGATAAAACAGAAAATATTAATGAACTTTCTTGTTCTTTTTCAGCAGTCGCTTCTGCTGAAAATACAGAACAGCTGTTCTATTTCTGGGATTTCGAGAATGACGGTGTATTCGATTTACAAGGCGAATTTCTTTCCGAAGTTCCGCATACATATTCAACTACGGGAACTTATTCTGTTTTACTTTTTGTAAGCAATTCCGTCGGTGGGAACGCGGAATGTTTAAGAGAGGATTACATCAATATTTTAGCGCCGGTTAAAGCTGATTTTTCAGTAAATAAAACTGTCGCGGAAATTTTTGAAAATGTTCAGTTTAATGATTTAAGTATAAATAATCCTGATCGCTGGTTATGGGATTTTTATGGAAATGACTCTATTGACAGTTACGAACAGAATCCTGTCACTAATTTTAATTCTATCGGTTACAAAACTGTAAAGCTGACTGTAAGCAATAAATTCACATCTGACTTTATCATAAAATCTAATGTGGTTTTTATAGTTGAGCGCACCATAAATCATTACGTCAGTATATTCGGTAATTCAATCCCGCCATATACAAACTGGTTGACCGCGGCAACAAATATTCAGGATGCTATTGATACTACTCTTGCGGATGATATTGTTTGGATTTCAAATGGCGTTTATTTTTCAGCTGGCTATATAAAAGACGGAACAAATTGCTTTGTTCTCAACAAAAAAATTAATATAAAAGGCATCGGGAAAAAGGTTGTTATCAATGGACAAAATAAAATGAGAGGTGCCTATGTTTCAGGTGGAAAAATAGAAAACTTAATGTTCATTAACGGCATCGCAAATGGCGAAAAAAATGCCGGCTGCGGCGGTGGTGTTTTATGTGATGATAATTCAGAAATATCACGTTGCATTTTTATTAATAATTTCGCTGACGAAGGAGGAGCAATTTCAATTACAAATAATGACGTTATGAAATCTTGCCTTATTATAAGTAATTCCGCAATCAGAGGAGGCGGAATAAAAGTATCCCGTAGCGCTGAAGTTTATAATTTAACTATTGCGGATAATTTCGCAAATGAAAATGGCGGTGGTATTTTGTGCGAAAGTTATGTAAATGTGATAAATTCAATTATTTATAATAACATTGCTCCTTCGGATTCAAATTATTTTAACGATGGAATTAATATATTTTATAATAATTGCTGCTCTCTAAACAATGATTTTTATGGTTCAAGCAATATAACAAATTATCCTGAATTTTTGGAGGATTACAGTATCCCTGATGATTCGCCATGTTGTGATGCAGGCCGACTTTCTTCTTGGATGTTCACAGCGAAAGATTTAGCCGGCGTCGACAGAATTCAAGGAGACAGAGTAGATATTGGTGCCTATGAAAGCATTCCGGAACCCTTTATTATTGGTGTGATATGTTTTGGGCTGATATTTGCTTTTAAACGCTTTAATGATTAATTTATTATTTAGCACTTGAGAGGAAGCAGGGAAAATGGTATAATCCATCCTGTTTGAGTAGAAAGAGATTTTCATTCAGACGCTAACTAAACACTTTTAATTCAACTGTGTGAAAAATGAATAAACCTAAAAAAATATTTGGAACGGACGGCGTAAGAGGTATCGCTAATATCGAACCTATGACGGTTGAAACCGCATTGAAACTTGGTCGTGCAGCCGCTTATGTTTTTAAAAAAGATAAACGGCGACACAGAATCGTTATTGGAAAAGACACACGCCTATCGTGCTATATGGTTGAAAACGCCCTGGTCGCGGGTATCTGTTCAATGGGCGTTGATACGCTTCTCGTTGGTCCGCTGCCGACTCCGGGCGTTTCATTTATCACGAGAAGCCTGCGTGCGGATGCCGGGATAGTAATTTCGGCGTCACATAATGCGTATCAGGATAATGGAATTAAATTTTTTGGAGCTGATGGATATAAACTAAGTAAGAAAATTGAGGAAGAAATGGAATCACTTATCTCTTCAGGTGAACTTGATTCCATCAGACCTACAAAAACCGATGTCGGTAAAGCATACCGCATTGATGACGCACTCGGCAGATACGTTGAATTCACGAAGCAAAGTATTCCGAAAGGAATGACCTTGGACGGAATGAGAATTGTTATTGACTGCGCTAATGGAGCGGCATACAAAACCGCGCCATGTGTTCTTCGCGAACTTGGAGCAGAGGTTATTGTTTATAACGATGAACCGAATGGTACAAACATAAATGAAAAATGCGGGAGTACTCATCCCGAAGAAATAAGAAAAGCTGTAATTGAACATCACGCTGATGTTGGAATTGCTGTAGATGGTGACGCGGATAGAGTTATTATGGCGGATGAAAGCGCTCGTGAAGTTGACGGGGATCTTATTCTTGCAATTATTGCTGAAGACTGGAAGGAGCGTGGTAAACTTCCCAACGATTCTATTGTTACAACGTTAGTTGGAAATCTCGGCGTCGAAAAATATCTTCAAAAAAAAGGCATTAACGTTATTCGATGTGATGTCGGTGACAGAAACGTAATTTATACCATGAAAGAAAATGGTGTGGAACTTGGCGGTGAATCATGCGGACATATTATTGTTCATGAAGTTAATACTACCGGTGATGGAATGATGGCCGCACTGCAGGTTCTTGCGGTTATGCGTCAAAAAAGAATTTCGCTTAGCAGATTAATAAAAGACATAACAAAATATCCTTCTGCCGGAGAGAACATACTTGTTAAAGAAAAAATCCCGCTCGATAAACTTCCTGAATTACAGGAAACCAAGAAAAAATTCGAAGAACAATTCGGGGATAAAGGCAGAATTATTATCCGTTATTCAGGAACTGAAAATAAACTTCGCCTGCTTGTTGAGGGAGAAGACCATTCAAAAGTTGCAAAAGCATTAAAAGAACTCTCAAAAGCAGCGAAAGAAGAATTGTGTTAGCAAGACAGTTAAAAGTCATTCGCTTCGCTCACTTAAGGTTATTCGCTTCGCTCATCTAAGGTGTGAAGGTTGCTCGCTTCGTTCACTTAAGGTTTGAAACCTTGAGACTGTATAAAACTGAACGTCCAACATCGAACATCGAACGTTGAATGAAAAAAAAACCTTAAAACCTTAAGTCCCGATTTATCGGGGCAACCTTATAACCTTCAACTTTTAAAAAAATGACTGCTTTCTGGGCTCTTATTCAACGCGGCGGATATGTAATGTATCCTATAGGTATCTGTTCACTTGTCGCTATGTGGGTGTTCATTGAACGCTTCTGGAGTTTTCGCCGTGCCTCTGTTAATGCTGCGGAATTTACCGCGGGAATTAGAAATCTGGTGCAAAATAAACGCATCACTGAAGCTATTACTCTCTGCACGGAAACTCCGGGACCTGTTGCGGCAGTACTTCGCACTGCTCTGCTTTCTCATGGTCTTCCAAAAGAAGAAATTGAGGAAGCTATTGAACGCGCAGCACGTTATGAACTTCCCCGACTTGAGCACAATCTTGCTGTGATTGCAACTCTTGCACGTGTAACTCCGCTGCTTGGTTTGCTTGGTACGGTTACGGGAATGATACAAACATTTTATGTTATCCAGACACATACGCCTTTTATCCAACCGGCGCAGCTTGCAAAAGGTATTTGGGAATCGCTGTTAACAACCGCGTTCGGTCTTGTTGTAGCAATTCCATGTTATGTGGCTTATGATTATTTAACTTCTAAAGTCAGC